>NZ_ALKG01000100.1 GCF_000286455.1 Selenomonas sp. FOBRC6 | reverse complement strand
TTTTGGTAGCGGCAATGAATCCATGTCCCTGCGGCTATTACGGAGATAAGAGCCACACATGCGAATGCTCGGCGGGGGAGATCAAACGCTATACGCGCAAGCTGTCGGGACCGCTGCTTGATCGCATTGATCTCCACATTCGCGTGTCTCGGGTCGACTATACGGATCTGCACAGTACACGCAAGGCAGAAACCTCTGCTGCGATTCGTCAGCGCGTTGTTGCAGCGCGTGCAATCGAGTGTGAACGATTGCAGAAACATGGGCTTCTTTGCAATGCACAGATGAATCACAGTATGATAAAGAAATATTGCCGACTGGATAAGGATGCGGAAGCGATACTCGAGGCAGCGTTTCATCGGATCAATCTGTCGGCGCGCTCGCATGACCGCATCATCAAGGTGGCTCGGACGATTGCAGATCTGGGGCAGAGTTCGACGATTACGGCGGCGCATATTGCGGAGGCGATCCAGCTGCGCAGTGATGTCGGTCTAAATATTGACTGATAGGACTTGAACATAGAGGATACGTCATGACCACGCAAATGAAATCTGTAAAATTCGAAATCTTTATCCCTGAGACGCATTTAACCGTACTGCGGCAGGCACTCCGCTCTGTGGGAGCGGGACAGCTAGGGAACTATGACAGCTGTCTTGCATACTCCCGCGTGACGGGCTCGTGGCGTCCGCTCGAAGGCGCGTCGCCGTATGAGGGAAAAGTCGGCGAGCTCTGCGAGGCACCGGAACTCAAGGTCGAGCTGCGCGTGGATGCAGATCGGGCAGAGGAGACCCTTGCAGCGATCAGAGCCGTACATCCCTATGAGACGCCGGAGATTTTTGTCATCCCACTTCTGGGATAAAAGTGGGACGTATAGCCGTATATGTTCTTTACATTTTGTGATATAATAAAAAAGTCTTTGTTCGCAGAGATATTATTACAAAATGGAGGGGCAACACTTGGCTGAAAAAATCCGTCCTGATTTGCTCGCATTTCTAAAGCCGAATGCTGCGCCGCTGCGCATCCTCGTGGTCGAGAGCCTGAGCTACCTGCATGAGCTGCACAAGATGTTTCCACAGGCGGAGCTCTATGCTGTTGCGGCTGAGCCCGATGAAGCGGAGCTGGATGCACCGCAGGGCGTTCATTGGCAGGTTTTGGACTATCGGGCGGTTCCGCTCCCGTATACGCGCAATTTTTTTGACTATATCATATCGGATCTCACCTTTGAGCAAGTCGACAATCCGCAGGATATTGCTGCGGGTTTTTCCATGTTTCTCAAGGAGACAGGAGCACTTCTCACGAGCTTCCGCAACATACGTCATTGGTCTGTGCTCCAAAATCTGATGGAGGGGCATTATTACAATATTGTTTCCCGGCTCTACGCCAGACCTGAGTTTGAAAATCTTCTTTATGCATCGTTCTATAAAAGTGTCCGCGTGCGTCAGCAGCAGCGTGAGGCACCGGATGGTCTAATTGAGCGGCTCATAGCTGCCGGTTTTGAAAATGAGTGCAATGATCTGGAGACAGAGTTCTATCTCGTGCGTGCTGATCGCTCCATGCCCGAGCTCTCCCTGCTCAAATCCATGTATACGCTGGCGGAGCGTGAGCAGATGGTGCGGCTGATTAATCGGATTGAGTACGATGTGGAGTGTTCCACATCGGTCAGTAGCCTGTGGGAGATCGTGGATTGGCTTGGCGTTTTTCCTGCATATCTATCTTCATTGGTACGTGAGACTGTTGTCCATACAGAGACGTTCTATCAGCGTCTATCAGAGTGTAGCAGTGGGTATGATGACTTTATTCATGAAATGGTAGATGTAAGTGCGATGGAGAGTGTTGACCCGATCGAGCGGGAGTGCTATCGCAAAATGCGGAGAGATATGTCCAATGGAAAGAGATAAGTTGATGAGTCTGGATCGGAATAGAGTCGCCTTTATCACCTGTGTCAACGACGAGGATGTGTATAGTGAATGCCTTTTGTATTTACAATCGTTGAACATTCCTGATGAGATAACAGTGGACTATGTGCCCGTGCGCAATGCCGCCTCCATGTGTGCAGGATATAACGAGGGAGCGCGCGCGACGGATGCGAAATACAAGGTATATCTGCATCAGGATGTGCTTGTCGTCAACAAGAATCTTATCGCCGATCTGCTTTCCATTTTTGCGGATGAGACGGTCGGGCTGATCGGTATGATCGGCTGCCGCAGCCTGCCGCGCTCCGGCGTCTGGTGGGACGGGCTACGCACCTATGGGCGCGTTCTCCATCACTGCGAGCCGGAGAGCGTTGTGGACTCGCACTGCATGGAGCCGGACGGAGCATACATTGATGTGGAGGCTGTGGACGGCCTCTTCCTCGCTACGCAGCATGACATTCGTTGGCGCGAAGATCTGTTCACGGGCTGGCATCTCTATGACACGTCGATGTGCATGGAGATGCAGCGGCATGATTTCAAGGTGGTCGTGCCAAATCAGGAAGAGGATTTCTGGTGCATCCACTGCCCGCGCGAAAAGCCGCTCGCGCCAGAATACAAGCGATATCAAAAGATTTTCCTGCATGAATACGGTGCAGAATTACATCCCGAAGTCTGAATAAATATGTGTAGAAAGGAGGTTCATGTCTATGCAGGAACAGCCGCCAAAGGCTGAACATGCGGCGGAGGAAAAGCTCAACTGGCTGAAGCTGGCCACGAAGTTCTCTGCCGACGGTGATCTGAAAGGTATGCGCGCTTGTGCTCAGGAAGTGAATCGTCTGATGGAGGGCGATGTCGACGCGATGGCCGTTAATGCCGAAGTGGCGCTCTACAGTGGTCGAATTGACGAGGCAGATGAGCTTGCCCAGAAGGTGCTGCGTGCCCAGCCGCGCCATCCGCGTGCCCGTATGGTGCAGGCCGGACTTGCGGCGCTGGAGTTTCGTCTGGACGACGAGATACCGCTGCTCGCAGATCTGATTGAGGAACTGAGCTGCAAGGCGAAGGTGCTTGGCGAGGAGGATCTCTCCTACGCAATCTATCATCAGATGCTGAAGCGTGCACGCGGATGGCTTGCCGATGCGCTCTACCTGGCGGGAGAGGCAAAGGGGGCGGCTCATGAACTCCTAATGTCCAGTCGTCTTGCGGATGAGGCGGATGAAGCAGCGGAGCTCTACAGCAAGTATCTCTTCATGCGCAACTATCGCCATCTCGGAGCGAAAGAGGGGCGGATCAAGGCGGAATACTATGACAGTCTCATAGATGTTCAGCCCTATGCGCATGACAATATCGTACGTTCATCGCAGCGAAAACTTCGCATTGGGTATATTTCGCCCGATTTTCGTGAACATGCTGTCTCGTATTTCCTGACGCCTCTGCTGCGTCATTTTGACGGCGAGCAGTTCATGGTGTTCTGCTATGCAACGGGCAGGAGCGATGCCGTGACGGAGCGTTTCCGCACACGTCGTGTCACATGGCGTGATCTGCGCGGACGCCAGCCGCGGACGGCGGCACGACTCATTGCAGAGGATAAGATTGATGTGTTGGTGGATTTGTCTGGACATTCGCAAGACAACGCACTGCCAATCATGGCGTACCGTCCTGCTCCTGTTCAGATTTCGGGGATCGGCTATACGAATACGACGGGACTGCACGTGATCGACTACTTCCTCTCCGATGAGATCTGCATTCCCAAGGGTGACCGCGCGGCAGAGGTCGGTTTTACCGAGCATATTCTGCGCATGCCGCACTCCCATCTCTGCTATGCGCCCGAGGAGATCCGTGCAATGCCTGAGGCGGGGTATGAGACTCCCGTGCGCAGGAACGGCTATGTGACGTTTGGCAGCTTCAATAATTTTGCCAAGGTTACGGATGAAATCCTGCTCCTATGGCGTGGAATTCTCGAATCTGTTAAGGGCTCGAAGCTCATTATCAAGGGGAAGATCGCAAGCATTGACGCAGGGCTCAATTTTGCCAAACACCGCCTCTCCTTGCTGAACTATGATCTTACACGCGTGGAATTTCGTCCGTATAGTCCGGACTATCTCGAGCAGTATCGGGACATTGACATCGCGCTCGACACCGCTCCCTATAACGGCGGTCTGACAACGTGCGAGGCGCTCTATATGGGGGTTCCTGTCATCTCGCTGCGTGGCCGCACGCACGGCTCCCGCTTCGGTGCCTCCATTTTGACAAATGCGGGCGTACGCGAGCTCGTTGCGGAGAACGACATCAACTATGTACGACGCGCGGTTCAACTTGCAGAGTCGCCGAAGCTGATCGAGGCGTACCATATGGGATTGCGCGCAAATATGAAGCGCTCGCCCCTGATGAACGTACAAGGCTATATGGAAGACTTGGAAAACCTATACCAGGAAATCTGGGAGAAATTCTGCGCATCGAAAGTTTAGACTTGACGAGATAAATGAACGGAAGGGAGGAGAAGCATGGCCTTTGCACATCTGCATGTGCATACAGAGTACAGTCTGCTCGACGGTGCGAGCCGCGTCAAGGAACTTGTTCGGCGCACGAAGGAGCTCGGCATGGATGCGGTCGCTATGACCGATCACGGCGTTATGTACGGCGCCGTTCGATTCTATAAGGAAGCAAAGGCGCAGGGCATCCATCCCATCATTGGCTGCGAGGTCTACCTCGCACCACATGCGCGGCAGGAGCGCGCAGAGGTGGACGGAACACGCTACTATCATCTGATCCTTCTCGCCGAAAACGAAACTGGCTACCGCAATCTGGTGCAGCTCATATCCCTCGCAAATATCGAGGGATATTATTATAAGCCGCGTGTGGACAAGGAGCTCCTGTGGAAATACCACGAGGGAATTATTGCGCTCTCTGCCTGTGTGGCAGGGGAGATCCCGCAGGCGATTCTGCGGGAGAATATGCAGCAGGCAGATGAACTCGTGCGAGAATACGTGGCAATCTTCGGGCAGGACAACTTCTTTCTCGAGATACAGGATCACGGTCTGCCCGAGGAAAAGACGGTCAACCGTGCGCTCCGCGATCTTTCTAAAAAATATGGCATCGGGCTCGCTGCAACAAATGATGTGCACTATGTCAATGCAGAAGATAGCGAATTTCATGACATCCTCCTCTGCGTTCAGACAGGGCGAACGCTGAATGATCCTGACCGCATGAGGTTTTCGGGATCGGACTACTATCTGAAGTCGGAGCAGGAGATGGCAGAGCTCTTTTCGGACTACCCGGGGGCGATTGAGAACACGGCGAAGATTGCCGCGCGCTGTCAGGTGGACTTCACCTTCGGGGAGCTGCAGCTGCCGTTCTATCCCTTGCCCGCGCCCTATGAGAGCGATGACGCATATCTGCGTGCCCTCTGTGAGGAGCGTCTCTCTGAGCGCTATACGGATGTCACGGATGAAATCCGTGAGCGCCTTTCCTATGAGCTTGGCGTCATTCGCGACATGGGATATGCGAGCTACTTCCTCATCGTATGGGACTTCATCAACTACGCGCGGGAGCACGGCGTTGCCGTCGGCCCCGGGCGCGGCTCGGCGGCTGGCAGCATTGTCGCCTACCTCCTCGGGATCACGAATATCGACCCCCTGCAATATGCGCTCCTCTTTGAGCGTTTCCTCAACCCCGAACGCGTGTCCATGCCGGATATTGATATCGACTTTGACGATGTTAATCGCGGTCGGGTGATTTCGTATGTCAAGGAGCGTTACGGCGAGGATCATGTCGCGCAGATCGCCACCTTTGGTACAATGGGGGCAAAGGGCGCGATTCGTGATGTCGGGCGCGTGCTCGAAATGTCGTTCAGTGAGGTTTCGGCAATCACAAAGCTCGTACCTGCGGAGCTGAATATCACATTGGATCGCGCACTCAAGGAGTCGGCGGATTTTCGACGCATCTACGACGAGGACGAAAGCGTTCACAGGGTGATCGACCTCGCGCGCAAGATCGAAGGGCTGCCGCGCAATACCTCCATCCATGCGGCGGGCGTTGTGATTGCGAAAAATCCGCTTTCGAGTCAGGTGCCCGTCTGGGTCTCCGAGGGCACGCTCGTCACGGAGTTCGACAAGGACGATGTCGAGGCTCTGGGGCTTCTCAAGATGGACTTTCTGGGGCTGCGTACCCTCACGATCATTGCAGATACGGTGCAGCATGTGCGTGCCTCACACGGCATCGAACTGGATGTCGACGCGATTCCGCTTGTCGATGAAAAGACCTCACAAATGCTGTGTGATGGCGATACGGGAGCTGTATTTCAGATGGAGTCTGCGGGCATGACAAACCTCGTCAAGGACTTGCAGCCGAAGGGCTTCGTCGATCTGATCCCGACGGTTGCGCTCTATCGTCCGGGACCGCTCGGAAGTGGGATGGTGACGGACTTCATCGACGGCCTGCACGGGAAAAAAGAGGTCGTCTACATGCACCCCCTGCTCGAGCCGATCCTCAAGGAGACGTTTGGCGTCGTGCTCTATCAGGAGCAGGTCATGCAGATTGTGCAGGTGCTCGCGGGGTTCAGCCTTGGTCAGGCGGATCTCCTGCGCCGTGCGATGGGGAAGAAGAAGCATGACCTCCTGATGGCGCAGAAGGAGATTTTTTTGCAGGGCTGCGCAAAGAACGCGATTGAGGCAGGGCTTGCGAACCATATCTTTGACCTCCTGACGCATTTTGCGGACTACGGTTTCAACAAGTCCCACAGTGCCGCCTATGGACTCCTCGCATGGCAGACAGCGTACCTCAAGGCGCATTACCCTGTCGAGTTTATGGCGGGTGTTCTGACGAGCATTATGGACAAGACGGACAAGATTCCCGTCTACATTCAGCTCTGCCGCCAGATGGGGATTAAGATTCTGCCGCCCGACATCAATTCGAGTGCGGCGACATTCGGCATTGAGAACGGCGCGATCCGCTTCGGGCTTGCCGCCGTGCGTAATGTCGGCGAGAATGCGATTGTGAGCATGGAGCGCGTGCGCGCGGAGGGCGGACAGTTCCGCTCGCTCGTGGACTTCTGCGCGCGCGTCGATATGCGCACCGTCAACAAGCGCGCAATCGAGAGCCTCATCAAATGCGGCGCGTTCGACAGCCTCGGCACGGAGCGCAATCAGCTTCTCGCATCGCTCGATGCCGCGATGCAGGATGCGTCGCGCCGTCAGCGCGACCTCATGAGCGGACAGATCGGGCTCTTTGGCGAGGACACGATGGAGGAGGTTCATCAGATTCAGATTCCGTCCGATGTGCCGCCGAGCACGGCGCGTGAGCGCCTGACGTGGGAGAAAGAGGCGACGGGCTTCTACATCACGGGACATCCGCTCGATGATTACAGCGAAACGCTCGGCGGACTCCTCTCCATCGGCGAGATTCCGAATGCGGTGAAGCGGGATCGCCAGCTCGTGCGGATCGGGGGCATACTGACGAGCACGAAGCGCTTTACAACGAAGAAGGGTGACACTATGCTCTTCGCCGAGCTCGAGGATTTCAGCGGCAAGATCGAAGTCACCGTGTTTCCGCGCGTCTTCTATGCGCACGTGTCCGATTTGGAGACGGATATGATTCTCGTCGTGGAGGGGCATGTCGATACAACGGGCGAGGAGCCGAAGCTGCTCGCCGATAAGATTTGGCGGATGAGCGAATATCGCGCCTCCTTCTATCTGATTCCGTCCGCCGATGCCGACCGTCGCGCGCTGTGGACGCAGATGCAGGCGCTCTTTGCCGCGCATCCGGGGGATCATCCCGTCTATGTCCGCAGTGACGGGAGCTGGCGTCCGCTGAATGAAAATTACTGGATTGACGGTTCGGCGGCGGTGCGTCAGGCTCTTACGGCGCTTATGGGTGAGCGCGCGGTCAAAGTGCGATAGGGAGCGATATGGAAGAACGATTGCAAAAGATCCTCAGCCATGCGGGCGTTGCCTCACGCCGCGCGGCGGAGGAGATGATTCGCGCGGGGCGCGTGGCGGTGGACGGCACTGTTGTGACCGAGCTCGGCGCGAAGTATGACCCTGCACGGCACGCGATCGCCGTGGATGGTATACGCATAGCGGCGGAGGAAAAAAAGTATTATATCCTCCTCAACAAGCCGCGCGGCTATCTCTCGACGGCACGGGACGATCGGGGGCGCAAGACCGTGCTCGACCTCCTGCCCGACTTTTCGGCACGTCTCTATCCCGTGGGACGATTGGACGCAGATACGGAGGGGCTGCTCCTCATTACGAACGACGGCGCGATGACGCAGGGACTCCTGCATCCGCGCTTTGAGATCACGAAAACATATCATGCGGAGATTGTTGGGGAAGTCACAGAAGCGGGGCTTGCCCAGCTGCGCCGTGGGATTCTCCTCGAGGACGGCATGACTGCCCCCGCAAGAGTTCGTGTCCTGAGGGCGGACGAGGGGCGCACGGTGGTCGAGAC
>NZ_ALKG01000099.1 GCF_000286455.1 Selenomonas sp. FOBRC6 | reverse complement strand
TCGTCGGACTCACCCTCCTCTTTACAGGCGTCGTCCTCACCCTCCAAATTGCGCACGAGTTCATCCGCTACGGCGCGCAGAGCACCATCGGCGCCGTCATTGCCATCGGCATCGGGCGTGAACTCGGTCCCGTCCTCGTCGGTGTCGTCTGCGCGGGGCGTGTCGGCGCGGCAATCACGGCGGAGGTCTCCACCATGAAGGTCACGGAGCAGATTGACGCCCTGCGCGTCATGGCGGTCAGCCCTGTGAACTACCTCATCGTGCCGCGTATGCTCGCGTGCATGATCGTCGTGCCCGTCCTTACCGTCTTCGGCGACGTGATTGGCGTCCTCGGCGGCTATATCACAGCCGTGCATTACTCGGGCATCTCACCCTATACCTTTACACACTCCATCACACAGTTTGCAGAAATCTACGATATGACGGGCGGACTTATCAAGGCGATCTTCTTCGGCAACGTCATCGCCGTCCTCGGCTGCCACTACGGGCTGAACGCGCCAAGCGGCGCAGAGGGGGTCGGCAAGGCGACCATGCAGACCGTTGTCACCTCCATCATCGTCATTTTTATTCTGAACGCCGTCTTGACATTCTTCTTGTTCTGAGGACACGTTATGATACGACTGAACAACGTCAAAAAGTGTTTCGGGGACAAGGAAGCACTCAAGGGGATCAGCCTCAACATCGAAAAGGGCGAAACCATCGCCATCATCGGCGGCTCGGGCTCCGGAAAGTCCACCCTCCTGCGCCTGATGATCGGACTGGATCGTCCCACCTCGGGCGAGATCTACCTCGGCGGCGACAATATCGCTGTGATGAATGAGGACGCACTTGACCGCGTGCGTCTGCGTATGGGCATGGTGTTCCAGTACTCCGCGCTCTTTGACTCCATGAGCGTAGGGGAGAATGTCGCGTTCGGGCTGAGGGAACATACGACAAAGAGCGAGGATGAGATTCAGCGCATTGTGGCGGAAAAACTTGCGCTTGTTGGACTGCCCGACGCGGCGGCGATGATGCCGCAGGAGCTTTCGGGCGGCATGAAAAAACGCGTGGGGCTTGCGCGTGCGATTGCGACCGATCCCGAGATCATCTTCTACGACGAGCCGAGCTCGGGGCTTGACCCCATCATGACGGCAAAGATCGACGAACTCATCATCGACATGCAGCGAAAACTCGACGTGACCTCCGTCGTTGTCACACACGACATGGCGAGCGCAAGCCGCATCGCCGACCGCATTGCGATGATTTACGACGGGGAACTCATCGCCGTGGATACGGCAGAGCGGTTTCAGGATATAAAAGACGAGCGCGTACAGGCATTTTTCCGTACGCTGCACCAGCGAAGGGAGGCAGGGGCATGAGTGCTGAGGCAAAGGTCGGCGCATTTACACTCGGGGGCGCAGCGCTCCTCATCGCCGTCGTTATGTTCTTTGGCGGACTGCGCCTCGACGGCGGGCATGACTATACGATCTACGCGGGCTTCGGGCGTGCCGTCGGGCTGAACCCCGAGGCGCAGGTGCTCCTCTCGGGCGTTCCCGTCGGGCACGTCGAGGAGGTCGTGAACGACGGCACGGGTGTCACAGTCTCCCTCGTCATTCAGGACGGTGTGAAGATTCCGCGCGGCTCCTCCGTCACCATCGGGCAGCCCGGCATCATGGGGGACAAATTCGTCATCATCACGCCGTCTGCGAGTACGGACTTCTACACAGGCGGCGACTATCTCTATGGCACGGATGAGATGGGCATGGACGCCATGTTTACCGAGCTGAACAAGATGATTATTCAGGTCGAGGCAATGCTCACCTCGATCAACAACATTGTCGGTGCGCCCGGCTTCCAGACCTCGATGGTACAGCTTGTCGTCAACATGGAGCATATGACGGCGCATCTCGACGGGCTGACTGCGACCCTCGAGCAGATGGCGGCGGAGAATCGCGGCAATCTGCACGAAATGCTTGCAAATATGAACACCATGTCGGCAAACCTCGCGCAGACCACGGCGAGCGTCGAGCGCATCATGACGAACCTCGAGACCGTCGGTGCAGATCCTCAGACGGCGGAGAATCTGAAAAAGACCCTCGCGAACATCACGGAGACCTCCGAGCGTATGCTGCGGATCGCGGAGGGCATTGAGTCGGTCGCGGGCGACAAGCAGACGCAGGAGGACGCGCGTGCCCTCATCCACAACGCGCGCACGATGTCGGACAAGGCGAACGGACTCATGGGACGACTGCAGAACGTCAAGGTCACGCCGAAGGTCGATGCCATGTACAGCGGCAAGGCAGACGACTGGCGCACGAACTTCAACCTCGATGTCGGCGAGACGAAGGGGATGTACGCGACCCTCGGCGTCGACGACATTGGCGGCGGCGATAAATTCAACGCACAGGTCGGCACGCGCGGCAATTCCTTTGGTGCACGTGCGGGCGTCATCGCGGGCGCTGTGGGCGTCGGCGTGGACGCCTATGCGGGCGAGAAATTCAAATTCTCCGCCGACGCCTACGACCCGAACGATCCTACCCTCCGTCTGCGCGCGCAGTACCAACTGCGCGGCGGCACCTACCTCTTCGGCGAGTGGAACGACGTGAACAGCTCGAAAAAGCGCGTATTCTACACGGGCGTGCGGCAGGAGTTTTGATTGACGGGCGGTAGAATATATGTATAATATAATTATAGGTATGAACGTCACATGAGATGAAGCCAAGAACCTCTCCAATCAGAAGAAACATGGCGTGTCCTTTGAAGAAGCAGAGACAGTATTCTACGATGATGATTCTGTTCTCTTTGATGACCCCGATCACTCTGTCGGGGAGGAGCGATTTCTCATCATCGGCGTGACGGATACGGAAAAGCTCTGTATTGTCAGTCATTGCTATCGTGATGAGGATGTTATACGGATTATTTCAGCGCGAAAAGCAACGAAGCATGAGAAGCAAATATATTGGGATAATTTAGTAGGGAGGTTATGACGATGAGAGATGAATACGATATTATGAGTCTGAATCCGCGAAAAAACCCCTATACAAAGCGTCTCAGACAACAGATCACGATCAACATCAACAACGAAGCGGTTGCCTACTTCAAGGCGCAATCTGCAGAGGTTGGGATACCCTACCAGACGCTCATCAATCTCTATCTGTCGGATTGTGCGGCGCAGGGACGAAAATTGCATATGTCATGGCAGTAAAAACCGGCAATCGCAGAAATTTTTGCGATTGCCGGTTTTACAATGAAAATTTATACTCGCTCAGTGAAAAATCGCCCTCGGGTCATCACTCCCGAGGGCGATTTCTATTGGCTAACGAATGTCAGCTAGGAAATTCTTTACTAAAGATACTACAATCCGTGTCCTTTTTCAAGCCTTAATCATTCTGATTAAACTTCGGCTTCCGTCCCTCAATAAACGCCGTCACCGCCTCGCGGTGGTCGGCGGATGCGCCAGCCTTTGCGAGGTTCTCCGCCTCGAGGCGGCTGTATGCCATATAGTCGCGGTAGAACACCTCGTAGTAGAGCTGCTTCTGCAGTGCGAGCGCACTGAGCGGGCGGCGCAGCAGTTTTTCGGCGAACGCCTGCGTCTCCTCCTCGAGCTTGCCGTCGGGGGCAAGCCGCGTCGTCAGCCCCAGACGAAACGCCTCCTTGCCGTAGATGCGCGGGCTCAGCGCCATCAGCTCAATCGTCTTCGCGAGTCCGACGATCTGCTTCAGATGGTAGATGCAGCCCGTATCGCCCGGCAACCCGACACTGGAGAACGCCGTGAGCAGACAGCTCTCCTCCGTCATGATACGGAAATCCGCGCCAAGCGCGATGCCGCAGCCCGCACCTGCCGCCGCTCCGTTCACCATCGCGATGACGGGCTTCAAGCAACGGCGCAGGGCGAGCGACGCCTGTCCCGTCAGGATCGAGAGGTCGTAGCTGATGAAGTCGAATGACGCCATCTCCTTGATGTCGCCGCCTGCAGAGAAATTCTTGCCTGAGCCCGTGATGATGATGACCTTGACGGACACATCTGCGTCACAGTGCTCGACCGTCGCAATCAGATCGTGGAACATCGCAGCATCGAGTGCATTGTTCGAGGCGGGGCGATCGATTGTGATTGTTGCAATGCCGTCCTGCACAGAGCGTTTGATATGTTCGTACATGGGAGACCTCCTCTATTGTTTGGCGGCGGACGCTTTCAGGCCGCCCGCAATCAGACACATAGCAAGCTGGTTTAGACTCACGCCTTCCATCTTTGCCGTGAGTGCCAGATCCTTATGCAGACTCTTTGGCAGACGCAGATTGAAACGCCCACTGTAGTCCTCCGCGCGCGCCGGCTCGGGAATTGCAACGCCGTCCTCAAGTGCCGCCGCAAGCCATTCTTCCTTTGCATCGTCCAGCAGGTCGAGCAGTGCGGTCTTCGTTTCTGCCTGTGTGATACAGCCAGGCAGCTCTGCGATATGACCGACAAAGCCGCCGCTCGGATCGGCTTCGATCACCTCCCGATACGGCAGAGACATATAGTATTGCAAATCTTCTTTCATGTTATGCTCCCTCTTCCTCGCCGAGCATATCTATCACAATCTTGATATAGACTTCCTTCACATACGGTTCTTGACGCGGTATCGTAATTGGCATGTATCCGTGCTTGCGAAACGTCCAATGACTGGAGCCTCTCTTTGGCTGCCTCCGCTCATAGCCCATGCTTTCCAAAATCTTTGTCACCTCGTCGAACCACACGGATTTCGGATTACGGCGGATTCGCTCCAAAAGTTTCTTCCACTTGCTCACGATACCCTCCTTTTTCTCTATGGTACTGCATTTAGTACCGCGATGCAAGGAAAATTATTTCTCAGCAAACACCTCGCTGTTGTCGATGGCGAAGTCGAGGAGGAGGCCGATGAGTTCGTTGCGCGAGCGTCCGGTCTCGTCGGCGAGTGCATCGATACGGTTGATTATATCCCCTCTCACGCGGATGGACAGGGTTTTATGCCCGTCCTCTCCGCGTTTTCTTTTTGTAATCATTAGTTTTGCGTTCATATATATCACCTCATTATCAGTTTATATATGAGGCACTACAAATTATATGTTGGATATGTTGCTGTAAAACTTGCTAATAACATGCTTAAGTTGCAATGAAAAATGAACTATATAGTGAGTGTAAAATATGTTATAAAATATGTTATAAAAGTGAAAGGTGAAAAAATGGAGATACATCCTGCTGTACAAGGGGGCGCCGAGCAGGGAAGCGCACGCGTCGGCAGGGGACAGGGAGCGTCTCTACCCACGAATGTTTTCCAAACGCTGCTGGACGAGGTCGGCGGGCGAACGAAGTTCTCATCGCACGCACGGGCGCGCATCGAACAGCGCGGCGTCAGCCTCACTGCGGACGATCTCACGCGGCTCGACGCGGCGGTTGACCGCATGGCAGAGAAGGGGGGGCGCGACGCGCTCGTCTACATGAGCCGCGGGCTGGCGATGGTCGTTAGCGTCAAGAACCGCACCGTCATCACGGCGGTGGATGAGGAAAGCGCGAAGGAAAATATAGAACGTCGACATCGCCGACCAGTTCTCGGATATGATCATCACACAGCGCGGCTTCCAGTCGAACTCGAAGATCATCACGGTATCTGACGAGATGCTCGAGACGCTCATCAACATGAAGCGGTAAACTCTGCACTTTGCGAGCCGTCGTCCCTCACACGGGCGGCGGCTCTTTTGCACCTAACAATAAATTTATTTGAAAAAAAATAGGGGAACTGATACAATGAGAGAACCTGTCAATACAATTTCATTGCATTGATGATGTATGGAGCAGCCCGCCGTTCGGGTGCATCCTGGTAACGGACGAGGAGGAAATGATGCTGAAAAATAGGGGGCGTTTTGCGAGGCGCCTTGTACGGGCACTTGCGTTGATTGCGGCTGTTGGGCTTTTCACAGGGACTGCATCGGCGGCGTCGATGCAGGTGGATCTCTCGCGCAGCGTGCAGATGGCGCTCGAGAATAACCGCACGATCAAGCAGGCGCTGACGGATGTGGATGCGGCGCACGCCGCGCTCGCGCAGGCGAACCGCTCGATGGGACCGACGCTCACGTGGTCGGCGACGGCAAACCGCATCGGTGGCAAGGCGTATGAGAGCGCGCGCCAGACGGGTATTAAGTATGACTATAACTACGGCAATACGGGCACGATCTCGATGCCGGTCTATAACGCGTCGCTGAAGGCACAGCGGAAATCTGCGCGCTACGGGCTGAACTCGGCGGACTTTGCGCTCGAGCAGACGAAGCAGTCGATCCGCCTGACGGCGACGACAGATTATTTCAATATCCTGCAGGCGCGCAATCTGGTGAAGGTGCGCGAGGATACGGTGGCGACGCTGCAGGCGCATCTCGCGGATGTGAACGCGCAGTTCCGTGTGGGTACGGTGGCGCGGACGGATGTGCTCGCCTCGGAGGTGGAGCTGGCGAATGCGCAGCAGAATCTGACGACAGCGCGAAACAACTATGAGGTCGCTGTGGCAACGCTGAACAATGTGATCGGTGTATCGACGGATACGACGCTCACGATCAACGATGAGCTGCGCTATACGGGCTATACGCTCTCTCTGGATGACTGCACGGACTACGGGCTGCTCTACCGCGCGGATGGTGCGGCGGCGGTCTATGCGGTAAAGCAGGCAGAGGAGGGCGTGCGCGCGGCAAAGGCGGGCTATCATCCGACGGTGAATGCGGCGGCAACACGCTCGATTGCGGGCGAGCACCCCTTCAAGGACGACCATACGAGCAGCAATACGTGGTCGGCGGGTGTGAGCGCGTCGTGGAATATCTTTGACAACGGCGTGACGGCGGCGCAGGTCGATGCGGCAAAGGCGACGCTCCGCAAGGCGGAGGAGGCGCTCGCAGCGACGGATGAGCAGATTCGTCTTGATGTGCGTACGGCGTATCTGAATCTGCGTGCGGCGGAGCAGAATATCAAGACGACGGAGAAGGCCGTGCAGCAGGCGGAGGAGGACTACAACATCGCACGCGTCCGCTACAATGCCGGCGTGGGGACGAATCTTGAGGTGATGCGTGCCTCAGACAATCTGACGACGGCACGCATGAATTACGCAACGGCGCTCTACAGTTACAATACGGGCAAGGCGAGCCTTGACAATGCGATGGGCGTGCCCGTCGATCTCGATGCTGTGCGGTATCGTGCGGCGGAGGAGGACGGTGCGCGTGCAAAGGAGGCGCGTGCGGCGGCACAGCTGCATGACGATGTGCTCTTTGCAACGCCGAAGGATGCCAAGGTGCGCCCGACTGCAGAACGTGCACCTGCGGATGCCGGTGCTGCTGCGGCGGCACGCGTACAGGCGGCGAATGCTACCTATGAGGCAGAGATGAACAAATAAGGGCGCCCCTATCGACTCGCTGCGCTCGCCACTTCCCCCGTTGTGACGGGGGAAGCTAATATGGCGGGATGTGGAGAGTAAAGAAAAGCCTCCCCCGTTCGGTACGGGGGAGGGGGACCGCGAAGCGGTGGAAGGGGCGCTTGATCCGAAGAGTATAAGAGGTTTGCTATGAGACGGAAGGCGTATATCGGGGCGGCGGTGATCGCCGCTGTCCTCGTCTGCGCAGCAGTTCTCATCCATATCGTACGCGCTCAGGCATTCATGGCTGAGGCGGGACAGATGGCAGAGCGTCTCGTGGCGCAGAAGCTGGGAACGGCTGTGCACATCGGTGCGGTGGAGATCCGTTCTCTGCACGAATTGAAAATGGACGATGTCGTAATCTACGATAAGCAGGCGGAGGCTGTGCTCCGTGCCGATGAGGCACGGGTGACGCTTCGTCTGCTTTCTCTGCTTTCATCGCCCGAAACCTCGATTGACGAGATCCTGCTCACGGGCGCGCATGCGGACATTGTGCAGCGCGCGGACGGCTCGTGGAATTATGATGATATCGGCGCGGACGACAGTCAGCCGAGCACGTTCGAGGGGCGCATCCGCACGGAGGGCGGCTCGGCGACCATTGTGACAGATGGTCGCACGTACGAGCTGACGGAGATTGCGGGGGCAGTGGAGATCGACCGCAGCGATGTCTCCTATGAGGCGACGGGAGCCCTTTCGGGGGTACCTCTGCGTGTGCGCGGCGCGTATGTCGGCGGGAACCAGGAGCTCTATCTCAGTTCCTCGGATACGGATTTTATGCAGCTGCGTCACCTCCTGCCGGAAAACTCTCTGTCCGAGGAGCTGCAGCTCTCGTCTCTGCACGCAGATGCCGTGCGGATGGAACTGCATCGCGTGGACGGGGTGCTGACGCTGGACGGCCGCATCGACGGTATGCGCGGCGCGGCAGATGTTTACGGGACGCAGGTGCAGCTGGAGAGCTCAGCACTGCGCTTCAATGAGCGCGCAATTTTCGTTGCTGCGACAGCGGAGGCGGCGGAGCAGCGCGCGCGTGTGGACGGGACGATTCGGCTCGATACGGATGCACCTTATTTTGATCTCACTGTGCGTGCGCAGAATTTCGCCGTTGACCGCATTCTCGCGGACAGCCCCTATCAGGGGGCTGTGACGGCAGATCTTCACGTGAAGGGGACGCTTGCGGCGCCGATTGTCACGGGGAAACTGACGGCGGCGGAAGGGGCGGTGAACGGGGTCTCCTTCCGAAATGCGGCGGCGGATGCTGCCTATGCTGACGGCACAATTTCGTTCGAAAATCTGACGGCGGAGGCGTTCGGTGGGACGCTCTCGGGCACGGGTGTGTTTACTGCGGAGAAAAATGCCTACACGGCGCATCTGACGGTCGACAATGTCGCACTTGCGAGGCTGCGCTCCCTCTCAGTGTCCCTGCCCGAGGGGCTGGACGGTACGCTACACGCCAATCTTGGCATCGACGGGCAGATGGGGGACGCTCTCACGGTTCTCGGCAGCGCCGCACTCTCGGACGGCGTGTACCGCAATATCCCCGTGGAGCGTGCAGACGCGTCCTTTATCCTGCGCGGGGATGATCTGACGATCGATTTCCTCAGTGCAAAGCTACCGAACGATACGGAGCTTGGCGTCGAGGGACAGATCATGCGCGGTTCTGCGCTCGACCTGCGCTTTTACGGCGCACATGTGGATCTCTCCCTGCTGAACCGCCTGGACGACCGCCTCAGCTTCTCGGGGCTTGCGGATTTCTCGGGAGAGGTGCAAGGCGATATCCATGATCCGCAGGTCGATATGCAGGTCTCGGCAACGAACGGCGATCTCATGTATCAGCCGTTTGACAGTCTGCTTTTCCGTGCGGACGGCTCGCTCTCGGGCATTGGCATCTACGATTTCTCGATGGAGCGCGGCGGTCGCGAGGTCTGGCTCGTCAACGGAACGATCGGCTTTACGGGCGAGCGACGCATTGACCTGCAGATCGATACGATGGGCGCGCGCATGGAGGACGTGGCGGCGCTCGTTGCGCCCGATCAGCCGATCACGGGCAATATCGATAACATCATCAAGTTCACGGGGACGCTTGACAATCCGCATGCGGTCGGCTATGTCCACTTCTATCGCGGCAGCTATGCGGGTGCGGTGCTCTCGGGTATGGACGGCGACTACTTCCTCGATAACGGCATCATCCGCGTGCAGGTCTTCCACATCTATTCGCCGATGGTGGATATGGTTCTGAACGGGACGATCAGCGCGCAGGGCGTGCTCGATTTCGATGCTGAGGTGCGCGATCTCGACATGAAGCGATTCGAGCACAAGCTGCCCTACGAGGTCTCGGGGCATGGCGTCTTCAACGGCAAGGTTGGAGGATCGATCTCGCATCCGATTTTCCGCGGGGAGCTGAAGGCGGATGCAATCACGATGAACGGCGTGGAGCTGCGGGAGATCCGCGGCTTTGTCCACTATGAAAACGGGATCATTGATCTGGAGCGGACGGGCTTCCGGCAGGGAACGGACGGTTCTGTGACGGCGCGTCTGCGCTACGATACGGAGACGCGGGCGCTGCGCGGCGCATTGGACATTGAGAAAATGGATGTCACGGCGCTGCTCGCGCTCGCAAATCAAAATGAGAAGCGCATCACGGGGAAGATTACGAGCGCGGTTCAGCTCGGCGGTACGCTGGACAATCCATCGATTGCATTGACGGGTGAGATCACGGAGGGGGCAATTGCCTCCTATCCCGTGCAGAATCTTGCGCTCGATGTGGCTCTCTCGGATCGCGTGCTGACGATCACCAAGTTTGCGGGCACGCAGGGCGACGGCTCATTCTCTGCCGTCGGTACGGCGGATTTTGACGGTGCGGCAAATGTGGACATCGCGGTCTCGGATATTGCCCTCGGCATGCTCACGCGCTTTGCGGGGGTGGAGCAGGAGGTAACGGGTACGGTGTCGCTGACGGCGCATATCGGCGGGCAGACGCAGCACCCGGAGGCGGATCTGAAGCTGACGGCGAAGAACGGTGGCACGAATGGCGCGACGTTCGATGACCTGACGGGAGAGGCGCAGTTGCGCGGCTCCGTGATCCGCCTGAATCAGCTGACGGTGACGAAGTACATCGACGGCATTGCCTACGCTGCGAGTGCACACGGCACACTGCCTCTGCGCGCGCTCACAGCGGATCGCGATGAAACGCTGGATGCCTACGATCAGCTCGATCTGACGATTGCGCTCGACAATGCCGATCTCTCGCTCATTCCTGTGTTTTCCAATCAGGTGGAGTGGGCGCTCGGACGCACGGAGGGCAGCCTGAAGCTGCACGGGACGCTTGCCGCACCACGCCTGACGGGCAGCTTGCGCGTGACGGGCGGTGCGGTGAAGCTGCGCTATTTCGAGTATCCGCTGACGGATATGCAGCTGCGGATTGACGCGCTCGGCGATGCGCTCTCTGTGCGCGAGTGCACGGGCAAGATGGGCGCGGGCACCTATCTCCTGACGGGGCGTGTGGAGATGGCGGGCATGGAACCGCAGTCGTATGATTTTACCTTTGTGATGAACAATCTGGATCTCAAGACTTCGTTCTATGAGGGACCTCTGAGCGGCACACTGCGCCTGACGGAGGGCGAGTACTGGGGTGAGGTTCTGCCGAAACTCTCGGGCACGATCGATATCGACCGTGCGCTTGTCACGATTCCGTCGATTCCGGAAACGGACGATGAGCTCCCGCACATCATGCTCGATGTGGGGCTGACGGTGGGGCGACACGTTCACTTGTTCAGCCCGAGTTTCTACGATATGCATCCATCGGGTTCTGTGCATTTCGGCGGGACAACGCGGCACCCGCGCACGACGGGCATGATCGGCGTGCGGCGCGGCGACACGGTCAGTTATCTGCGGACGGTGTTCAAGATCCGCGAGGGGACGGCGACGTTCAACCAGCCGGAGTCGTTCCTGCCGGAGATTGCGTTCTATGCGGAGGCACGTCTTACGCACACGCGCGTCTTCCTCTCGGCGCACGGGCCGCTCGACCATATGGATTTCCGCCTCGGATCGAGCCCGGAGATGTCTGAAGAGGAGATCATCCGCATGCTGACGCTGCGCAGCGCCTACGCGAGCGGCGAGGGCGGCATCACGGCGGCGGACATCCTCTCTATCGGCCTTCAGATGAGCATCCTCTCGGAGGTGGAGGACTCTGTGAAGAACTTCCTCCATCTCGATGTGCTTCGCCTCTCAAGTGGGAGCGGCGCGCTCTTTGAGACAAAGGATGACGAGGCGGTGAAGCAGAACGAGAACGAGTACAATGTCGAGATCGGAAAGTATTTCGGCGACCGCGTGCTCCTGCGCTATGTGCAGGGGCTCGGCGCGGCGTCGAATACGCATCGGATCGGCATTCAGTATGACTTCAATGACCGCTTCGGCATCTCGTATGACCGCGAGGGCTCGGATCAGCTCATCAGCGTCGAGGCACGGTTCAGGTTCTGATCCCGTCGTATTATGTTTTTGAAAAGGGGGTGTGCCCGTGTTTTCGGATTATGTAAAGAAGCTCGCCGACGTGCAGAAACTCACGCCGACAGAGGAGGGGGAACTCTGGCGCGCCTATAAGGAGCGCGGCGATGAGGCGGCGCGGCGGAGGATCATCGAGTCGTATCAGCCGCTCGTCTTCCGTGAGGTCATGCCCTATCGCGCGCTGCCCGCCGTGATGGATGCGGTGCAGGAGGGGACGATTGGTCTGATCGAAGCGGTGGAGCGCTATGATCCCACGCGCGGCGTAGCGTTCAGCCTCTACGCTGTGCATCGCGTGCGCGGGCGCATTCTGGACTTTCTCCGCCGTGAGGGGCGGGTCGATCTGCCGTGCCTCGAGGCGGAGACGGAGGCGTACGAGACGGCGAAGGAGCTGCTCGTCGACGAGCGTCCATCAGTTGCGGAACTCGCGGAGCATCATGCGCTTGTCGGCGTGCTCGGCGCTGCGATGGAGCGCCTGCCTGCGCGGGAGCGCCTTGTGCTCGAGGGTGTGACGATCGGTGGCGCACGAGCGCAGACAATGGCGGAGTCGCTTGGCGTGACGCCGGCGCAGATCTACCGTCTGCAAAAAAACGGAATTCGTCGCATTCGCGGGATGCTCTCGCGCTTTATGCAGCATTGGTAGTTTCTTAGCACTTAGTACTACGTTTTAATTTTAACATCTTGAATCCATCCTATAGAGTGTAGTATAATTCCGAAAGGAGGTACGGTGATGGCTGCAGACCGCAGAGAGCGCGCGAAATCTATCCGTGCGGCACGGGACTGGCTTACGGGCGCAGAGCATGCGCTCGCGGGCGAAGACGATCTTGCGGGCGACCTGAAACTCATGCTTGCGCGCGCAGAGCTTGCGCGTATTGCAGCGGATCGCCGTGCGCGTCTGAGACGCCTTGCCCCTTGGTTGCTGCCGACGGTTGCTGCGGCAGCTGGGCTCGCATACTTCGTGTGGGGCACACCGCCTGCAGAGGAGATGGCGATGCCGCCGCCCGTGCACCGCACGGAGCGGGATGTGCCCGCAGCTGCGGTGGATGCCGTGGAGGATGCAGCGCCGCTAACGGAGACAGCGCCCGCAGAGGCACTGTCTAAGGAGATGCCTGCGGCGGATGCAGAGCGCGTGCAGCCACAGACACAGTCCGCCGCTGCGACCGTGACTGCACAGGCATCTGTGCAGCGCGCAGCGCCCGCGCAGCGTCCGCAGATGCCCGATGCCGATATGCAGCGACTCATGCAGGTCGGCGGAAAAATTTTACGAGAGTAGTCGATCATTTCCCCGCATTGCGGTCGGATTGAAATAGTGCGCCAAGGCGCACATATCTAGGAGGTTTCGCCTTTGAACAGCAAGAGATATCAGAGACTCACACTCGCCGTCGCACTTGGCGTCGGCGTGTCCGCCGCGGCGTTGCCGCATGGCTTTGCCGCAGAGAAGGGGACTGCTCAGGAGAGTGCCGCTGTAGTGACAGAGGCACCCGTGCTGAGTGATGCTGCGCCATCTGCCGTAAGCAACACTGCGGACGCTCCGGTTGCGGATGCACCCGCGCTGACGACCACACCTGCGCCCACGTCCTCGGATGAGCGTGCTGCCGCATGGGCGGCAAAGCGTCCCGCTGAGGATGAGATCACGAACCACCTTGCAGCGCAGGTGGGCAAGACGATTATGGAGATCAAATTCAGCGGCGTGACGGAGGCAACCGAAGGGGCGGCGCGCGCTGCACTCACGATGCACGTGGGTGACGCTGTGACCGAGGAGGGGCTGGTGAAGGATCGCGATGCGATCTACGCAACGGGCTATTTCTACGATCTCTATCCGACCTTTGAGCAGGTACCCGAGGGCGTTGTCCTGACTTACAATGTGCTCGAGAATCCAGAGCTCAAGGAAGTGAAGCTCGAGGGCAACACGGTCGAATCCACGGAGTCTCTGATGGAGCTCATCACGGTCAAGAACGGTGAGCTGCTGAATTCGCGCACGCTGCAGGAGAATGTGCAGGCGATCCAAGAGAAGTACCGTGCGGATGGTTACATTCTCGCAAAGATCACGGATCTCAACATCGCGCAGGACGGCACGCTCACGATCAAGATCAGCGAGGGCACACTCGAGGGCTATAAGGTCAAGGGCAACAAAAAGACGAAGGAATACGTCATCCTGCGTGAGATGCGTCAGAAGGTCGGTGAGCCGTTCAATGCAAATCAGGCGCGCCGCAGCATGCAGCGCGTCTACAACCTTGGCTTCTTCGAGGATGTCAATGTCAAGATGAACCCCGGCGTTGAGCCGAATGCGGTCGTCATGGAGATCGATGTCAAGGAGAAGCGCACGGGTTCGTTCGGCATCGGTGCAGGCTATTCAAGCGCTGACGGCATGGTTGGGACGCTGAGCGTCAGTGACACGAATTTCCGCGGGATGGGCGATACGATCAGCCTCACCTATGAGATCAGCGGCGATGATACGGATGCGCGCGGCTATACGTTCATGTACCGCCGTCCGTGGCTCGACAAGAAGGAGACGGCAGGTACGCTGCGCATCTACAACCGCACATACGAGTACGATGACTACGATGAGGACGGCAACCACAAGGAGTCGTTCATGCGCAAGTACTCGGGCGGAGAGGTGACGATCAGCCGTCCCATGAGCGAGTATTCGACGAATTTCGTCACGCTCCGAAACCGTCAGGACAAGTATGTGAAGCATACGGAGATGGGCAACGCGGGCAACCGCAGCAACAATACGGCTTGGATTAACAGCAATTTCGGCACGACGCGCAGCGTAACGCTCGAGCACGTGACGGATACGCGCGATAATGTCTACGAGCCGACGATGGGGGCGCGTGCCTCTCTCTCGGCGGAGTTCGCAGGTTTTGGTGGTGACTTCAACTACCAGAAGTACATTGCAGGGGATACCCACTACCTCAAGGCGGGGCGTTCGCAGGTCTTTGTTCTGCGCGGGCAGTACGGCATCAGCCGCGGCTCGATCTCGGAGTACAGCCAGTTCCGCATGGGCGGTCAGGATACGATCCGCGGCTACCGCGAGGATCAGTTCCGCGGGACACGCATGGCGCTCGCCTCGATTGAATACCGCTTCCCGATCGTGTCGAAGGTGACGGGCGCACTCTTTGCCGACTACGGCGGAGCGTGGACGAGCGGCTTCACGCCGGAGAATCTGTACGGGAGCATCGGTATTGGGCTCGGGCTCAATACGCCGATCGGTCCGCTGCGCCTTGACTACGGCCGTGGTTCGCAGGGCGGCCGCGTGCACTTCCGCGTCGGCGGCACGTTCTGATAATGCAGGCTCTTGTGCCTGGGCGCATCTTGGCGATCGCCCTCCTCGTTTTTGCAGCTTTCGGGTGTTTTGCCCACACATATGCCGCAGAGTCCTCCCGCGTGGAGGAGACTGCGGCTATTGTTGTAGGTGAGCGGGAGATTCCCTCCATTGTGCGAGCGCGCATGGAGCGCACGGTTGCGGCAATCGCGGCAGAGCGTATGGAGGGGCGCGTGATTACGACGGTCTCTGCGTTGGAGGAGGCGGAGATCATCGGCACGGTCTTTGACCGTCTGCTCGTCGGCTACACGGTAACTGGGGTCGATGTGCGTCCTGCGCAACGGACGGAGGTCACAATCCACCTTGCACCGTGGGCGGATACGATCCAGGGTGTTCATGTAGAGATGGCGGTGGAGGGCATGCCAGCCGCCGTCGAGGAGATTGTGCGCGCAGACCTTGCGGGTGTCAGCACGGTCTTTTCGGATGCTCTTGTGGGGCTGCCGGTTGCGGCGACGGACTGGGCGACGGGGGCGCTGAAACGCAGCCTGAACGCCTATATGGACGAACATCTGCCGGAGTTCCGCGCGGACTACGATATCGATGTCGATCAGACGGCACAGGTGCGTCTCACCGTCTATCCACGTCTGCCCGTTGTGCGGATCGTGGATCTCTCGATGCGTTCGGATACGATACCGAACGTGACGCTGCTCACGCAGCGCAGGGCGATGGAAACGGCGGCGAATCGCCTTGTCGGCGTGCCTGTCGCCTTTGTTGCGCGTCACTGTTCCGTGTTTGAACAGCAGCTGGCAGATGGTCTGGATGGCGCGGAAGGACTACGCCGACTCCATCTCACCTCACAGGTGACGATCACGCCGGGGGAGCGCATGGCGGTCATGAGCCGCACGGATACGATGCGCTATCGTCTTCGTCTGACGGGCTGGCTCGATATCGGGCGCACCTCGGAGAATCGCGGCGGGGATCGGCGCGACCTGCACGTGCGCCTGCATGCAGGGCAGATGCTGAGTGCCCGCGATGAACTCTATGCGGAGACCGATGCCGCGCCCGAGGATGTGCGCTTTGACTGGCGCGTCGGCTATGCGCGTGAACTATTCCCGCATTTCACGGGTGATCTGCGCTACGATCTGCGCGATGACCGCCTCTCTGTCGCGGGGAGCTATGCGCTCCATCCGCGCTGGCTCGTGCGTTACGAGCAGTGGACGGATACGGGCGCATGGGAGTGGGAGCTGCGCTACAAGATGCATGATTTCCTCAGCGTTGCAGCGCTTGCAGACGGTCATGACAGGTGGCTACGTCTGATTGGAAATTTCTAGGGGGTGAAGCGGTGAAGCGTGTTTCGATTGTGGTTCCGGTCTACAACGAGGAGGACAATATTGCGCACTTTGTGCAGAGCGTGGAAAAGGTGATGGAAACGCTGCCCTATGCGTACGAGATCCTCTTTATCGACGACGGTTCCCGTGACCGCAGCCGCGAGATCCTGCGCGAAATGGGGGGGCGTGACCCGCATGTGCAGTCGATCTTCCTCGCGCGCAATGCGGGGCATCAGGTCGCGCTGACCTGCGGCACGGATCATGCAGACGGGGACGCGGTGATCACGATGGACGGCGATATGCAGCACCCGCCGGAGCTCCTGCCCGTCCTCCTTGCGAAGTGGGAGGAGGGCTATGAGATTGTTCAGACGGTGCGTCTGACGACGGAGGGGGCGTCCCTCTTCAAGCGGCTCACATCGAAATACTATTACCGTCTTCTCAATGCAATGACCGATGTGGAGATTCAGGAGGGCGGGTCGGATTTCCGCCTGATGGATCGCAAGGCGGTGCTTGCACTGCGCCGCTATCACGAACACGCGCGCTTCATTCGCGGAATCGTGGGTGCGATGGGATTCCGCAAGACGACTGTGGAGTTTGTCGCGCCGGAGCGCTTTGCAGGGCAGTCAAAGTTCTCCCTGCACAAGATGATCTCGTTCGCACTCGACGGCATTCTTGCCTACTCGGTGCAGCCGCTGCGTGCTGCCTTCTACGTTGGCATATGCTCGGCGCTGCTTGCCGTCCTGCTCTTTCTCCACGTGCTCTATGAGACACTTCGTGGCGAGACGGTGGCAGGCTGGTCGACGATCGTCGTGTGCAGCCTCTTTTTCGGCGGCATGCAGATGATGATGCTCGGTGTCTGCGGTGAGTACATTGCGCGCATTCTGCAAGAGGTGAAGAATCGGCCGCTCTATCTGATTGCGTCTGATAATCGGCGTATGGGGGAGCAAAGGGAGGAACGCTATGAATGAGAGGCTTACGAGCGGCGTCGCGATTCTGTGTCTTGTGCTGCTCTATTTCTGGGGCAATGGCGCACTCTCCGTGACCGCACCCGTCGAGGTGAACTATGCGCAGACGGCGAAGGAGATGCTGGCGGCAGGAGATTATCTCTCTCCGCAGATCTACGGGAATTATTGGTATGACAAGCCGATCTTCTTCTACTGGGAACTGATTGCGGCGTTCTCCGTGTTTGGCGTGACGGATTTCGCTGCGCGGTTTTTCCCTGCGCTCTTTGCTGCGGCAGGGCTCGTTTTGACTTACGCCTTTGCGCGGCGGCTCTACGATGAGCGGACGGCGTTCTGGTCGACGATCATCCTCGGGACGGGTGTGCTATACTCCGTGCTCGCAAAGCTGATCCTCACGGATATGAGCCTCTTTGTGTTCTTCGGCGGGACACTCGCGGCGTTCTTCATCGGCTACTATGAACAGCGCACGCACTATTTCTATATTGCCTATGCCTGTGCGGGTCTCGCCGTTCTGACAAAGGGGCCGATCGGGCTACTCCTGCCGGGGCTGGTAATCCTCGTCTTCCTCGCTGCAGCGCGCGATCTCTCGGCGCTGCGCCGCATCTGCATCCCGACGGGGTTGCTCGTCTTTGCGGCGGTCTGCGCGCCGTGGTACGTCTATATGTATTTTGCGCACGGGGCGGACTTTGTGAACACCTTCCTCGGTATTCATAATGTCCTGCGCGCGACGGTGTCCGAGCACGCGAAGTGGGATGTCTGGTATTTCTATCTCGGCATCTACTTCCTCGGGATGTTCCCGTGGAGCTTTGCCCTGCCGCTCGGCATCTGGCGTGCGTGGCGCGTGCGGCCTGTGATCGAGACGCGCACCCTCTTTCTGCTCGTCTGGGCGATTGTTGTGCCCGTGTTCTTCCAGTTCATGGCGACGAAGTACCCGACGTACAGCTTCCCCGCATTCCTGCCGACGGCAATCCTCACGGCGCGCCTCCTTGCAAAAAATCCGCGCGTGCTGAAGGCGGGGGCGATCCTCGGCATGGGACTCTATCTCGCCGTGGTTTTTGTTGTGACAAACTACTCTGAGCGCGACGGGCATTTCAGCGGCAAGGGGGCGGCGACGATTCTCACGCAGACGATGAAGCCTGACGATCTGCTCGCCTGTTACGGCGACTATACGGCGACCGTGCCCTACTATACGGGGCATACAATGTATGCGCTCGCGACGCGCGAGGAGATTGCGGCGCGCGCGCCGAAGGAGATGAGCTGGAACAGCAAGAACGTCATGCCGTTCCTGCCCATCGACGAGCTGCCCCGCGATCGGACGGTCTACCTCGTGGTGGAGCGCCATGCGCTCGACGCATTTGAGGAAAACTTTGCAGATGCGGGCTTTGAGCAGCTGGGCACGCTCCCGACCGAGGGGCGCGAGAAGCTGCGCATCTATCGTCGAGCGGGATTCGCACAATAGTGTCACATTATTGTTCTTTTTTATCGATACGGTTGAATGAACGCGCAGAATAGTGTATGATGAGAGAGTATTTTGGAGAGTTCTGTATAGAAAGAGGGATTGTCATGATGAAAGTCAGTAAGATCGGTCTTGTGGCAGCGGCGTTTGCTGCCTCCTCCATGCTCATCGCGGGCTGCGGCGGAAAGACGGCGGAGCGTGCACCCGGACCCGGGGCTCTGCAAGGGGGGGTCGATGCACAGAATGTCATCACGAAGGAGAATTTCGACAGCCTCCCGCCGGATCTGACCCTCAGCGATATGGAGGGGATGTACGGCAAGGCGACTTTCGTCCAGCAGAGCATTGTAGACGGTGTCTACAGTTCCACCTATCGCTTTCAGGATGGGCCAAAGACCGTGGATGTGACCTTTACGCATGAGAACTGGCTGAACCATCCGCTGAGTTGCCCAAAAATCACGGATATGGAGTTTTCGGAGATGCCGATGGTTGCATATCGTGCGACAAAATAATATTGAACTGTGCGGCGCTCTTTGCTATAATGGGAGCGTTCGGTTAATTGGTTAACCGACAGATCTGGTCAGAAAAGGAGATTATATTCATGATCAAATTGCAGCAGAAGCAGGTTAAGATTATCAGCATCCTCATTGCCGTCGTCTTTGTCGGCTCGGTGGTTGCACTCGCACTCACGCAGAGCGGCTCTGGGATCGCCTCGGCAGCAACTTCCTCCGTTGGCGTTGTGGACTATCGTCAGGTCGGCAGCCAGCACCCGCAGCTTGCAGCGGCAAATGCAGAGATGCAGAAGGCTTCGCAGGAGGCACAGGCAGATTTCGAGTCGAAGTCGGCGAACATGAACGATCAGGAGAAGTCGGACTACTATCAGCAGACGATGCAGCGCCTCCAGCAGAAGAACGAGGAGCTGATGGAGCCCATCGAGAAGAGCATTCAGGACGCAGTCAAGGCCGTTGCTGAGAAGAAGGGGCTCTCCGTCGTCATTGAGAAGGGCGCAGTTGTCTACGGCGGCCAGGACATCACGCAGGATGTCGTCAAGCAGCTCAGCAAGTAATTCGCAGGGAATGTGCATATGTACCGGGCAGAACTCTGCTCGGTATATTTTTATAAACGGATAAATGCAGGGAGGTGTGCTGTGGAAAAGCTGTGGCAGACAAAACGCAGTGAGATCCTTGCGGGTGGTGCATGCCTCCTCGTCCTCCTCGCAGTCTTTCTCCTTATGCCGGAGCGTGAGGTGCCGATGGAGGAGCGCGAGATCGGTACCGTGCGGATTGCAGAGGTACTTGCTGCACACCCCTCCTATGAGCGCCTCAAAGCGCTGCGCGCCGAGGAGCGAACGCTCACAATGCTCCTGCGCGACCTGCCGAAGACGCCTGAGATCAAGCCGCCAGAGACCGATCCGGCGCCGTTTGAGGACTCCGTCTGGCAGAAGAACGCACAGGTCGTTATCTCGACGCGCGTGGAGCTCGAGCGCGAGCAGAAGCGTCTGACCGAGGTCTATCGCAAGCAGACGCAGGCGGACTATGAGGCGCGCAAGAAGGCGATTGACGACGAGTATCTGAACGCCATTTTGAACATCAACCTCAAAATTGACAACCAGCGTGCCATGCACGGCCCACAGGTCTCAGAGGAGGATCTTGCTCGCGAACGCGCCGTGTGGGAGAGGCAGCGTGAGTTGCTGAAAGAGGAGCGCGGTGAGCGGCAGATGGAACTCTACCGCCAGTGGGAGGCAGAGATCAACGCGCGTGTTGCCGCACGCATCGAGCCGCAGCAGGCGGCGTGGACAAAGCGCGCGCAGGAGACTGTGGATGCACAGAAGGCAGAGGCGGAGCGCATGAAGACAGAGGTGGAGCAGCGCAGCGCACAGGAGATGGAGCGTGCGCGCGCAGCACAGGAAGGGAAGTCCGCCATCTCTGCACGTGCGATGCGCCTTGCCGCTGTGCGTGCGGAGGCGGATGCTTTGGAGGCTGAGATCATGCGCGACATACGCAGCCGCGCGGCAAAGCTCGCCCTGCAGCATCATCTTTCCCTCGTGCTCGCTTCTCCCGAGGCAGATGCGATGATGCTCCTGTCGGATACCGAAGCCTTTGCCGTGCGTCGCTATGCGCCGATCATCGGCACTGCGACAGTGGATCTGACGGCAGAGATGGTGCGCGAGATGGAGCGCATTGAGCCCGCTGCGGCACAATGAAATGCCCCTTTTTTACGATGGAAAGGACTAATTTACAGATGAAGTATACAAGCAAGGCGGCTGCCGCCGTCCTTTTTACCGCGAGTATGTTTGCTGCCGGCTGCGGTCAGGTTCATATCGGTACGATGGATCGCGAGCGCGTGCAGACGGAGGCTCCTCAGATCAAGGCGGTCGTCACCGAGGCGAATGAGAAGCTCATGGAGGCGCAGCAGGAGGCACAGTCAAAGTTCGAGGCGAACCCAAACATGACTGCCGAGGAAGCGCAGCAGCTCCAGATGGAGACCCAGCGCAAGATGGCGGGGCTTAACCAGATGTATATGACCCAGTACGAGCAGAAGCTGAACGTTGCGGTGGAAGACGTTGTCAAGGCGAAGAAGCTGGATATTGTGCTGGACGCAGGCTCTTCCAAGGCACCGACCGTCTTTACGGGCGGTGTGGACATCACCGACGAAGTGATTCAGAAACTCCAATAAAGGAGCATGAGCATGGAAAAGACAGTCAATGAGATCGCGGTGCTTGTCGGCGGCACCGTCAGCGGTGACGGCAATTGCATGATACGCAGCCTCACCTCGCTCGATGAGGCGGGGGCGGACGATCTCGCCTTTGCCGTACCGCCTCATATTGAGGAGGCGCGCGCTGCAAAGGCGGGCGCACTCCTCCTACCGACGGGCACGGAGGGCTTTTCGTGTCCCGTCATTTTTGTTGCAGAGCCAAAGGCGGCGTTTGCAAAGTTGCTTACAATCTTTACCCCGCCCATTGAGCACGTTGTCGGTGTGAGTGACGAGGCGTATATCGGTGCGGACGTTCAGATTGGGGAGGGCGTCACGATCCTGCCCTTTGCCTACGTCGACGACCACGCCGTCCTCGGCGCGGGCGTGACCGTCTATCCCCATGCCTATGTCGGGCAGTACTCTGTGATCGGCGATCATACGGTCATCTATCCGAGCGCGACTGTGCGCGAGCACTGCCGCATCGGGGCGCGCTGCACGATTCACAGCGGCGCCGTCATCGGTGCGGACGGCTTCGGCTTTACGACCGAGGCGGGCGTGCATACAAAGGTGCCACAGGTCGGCGGCGTCGTCATTGAGGACGATGTGGAGATCGGCGCGCACGTCGGCATCGACCGCGCGACCCTCGGTGCAACGGTCATCGGCAAGGGCACGAAGATCGACAACCTCGTGCACATCGGACACAACTGCAACATCGGCGCGAACTGTCTCATCGTTGCGCAGACGGGTATCTCCGGCTCGACGAAGGTCGGGCACAACGTCACATTCGGCGGGCAGGTCGGCACGGTCGGGCACATCAATATCGGCGCGAACTCGGTCTACGCCGCGCGCTCGGGCATTATCGGCGACATGCCCGAGGGCGTCTTCTGCGCGGGATTCCCTGTGCAGCCGCATGCGGAGTGGCTGCGCGTACAGGCGGCAATCCGCCGTCTGCCCGAGATGGTGAAGAAGATCAAGTCCCTCGAAAAGGAGCTCGAGGGGCTGCGCGGGAACGACTGAGATGTTCTCCTACTATGCGATGAAGGTTCTCAGCCGCCTCATCTGTCTGCTCCCGCACGGCGTCGCGATGGCGCTCGGGGAGGGGCTGGCGCGGCTCGCGTGGATCTTCGTCCCCGCGAAGCGCAAGCGGCTTGCACGCACGCAGGTTATGAACTGTCTCCATGTTCCCGAGGCGGAGGCGGAGCGCATCGCACGCGCGAGCAGTCTGCGCTTCGGTCCGATGTTGATGGAGGTGCTGCGCTTTCCTGTCATAAAGCCACGCATGAGCGAATACGTTACGATGACGGGCGCGGTTGACGCGCTGCACGCAGCAGCTGCAGCGGGCAAGGGTGCGATCTTTGCCACCTCGCACAGCGGCAACTGGGAGCTGATGGGCGGGGCGTTCGCCTGCGCGGGGCTTCCCGTTGTCGGCGTGGCAAAGAAGCAGAGCGCTCAGGGCATGGATCGCTTCATCAACGAGTACCGTGCGCTCGTCGGCATGCACATTACCTATCAGACGGGCGTGCGTGAGATGTTCCGCATGATCGATGCGGGCTGGATCATCGGGCTCATCAGCGATCAGGATCCAAGTCTGCGCGACGGCGTCATTGTCGACTTCTTCGGACAGCGGACGAATGCGTTCACGGGAGCGGCGGCGATTGCGCGCCGCTGTGGGGTGCCGATCTTTCCCGTCTTTATCCATCGCGAGCCGAATGGGCACCACATCCTCACAGTTGACCCGCCCATCATGGTCGAGAAGACGGATGACCGCGCGGCGGATGTCCTGCGTGTGACGCAGCGTATCAACACGCGCATCGAGGAATGGATTCGGACATATCCCGAGGAGTGGTTCTGGCTGCACGACCGCTGGAAATCCCTGCGGAAGTAACGATCCATTTGAACGACTGAAAAAGAGCAGAGAGTGCAGGAAGTCCTGCGTTCTCTGCTCTTTTTGTATGTCGGTTCAATCGTACCGCATCAGGGAATCGATGGTGATGGTACCGCTGCTCTGTGTCGATTCTGTCGTTTCTGTCGGTTGTGCAGGAGATGGTGTGTCCTGCTGCACGTCCGCCATGCGCGCACTATCCTGCACGATGCCTGCACGTGCCGCGATGCTGCCAAGGATGGCGCTTGCCGCAGGGGCATTCCCGTCCTTCGACTCTGTCGCAGCATTCAGCGACTCGAGCGGCGTGAACGCGACCTCGAGGGTATCGCCCGTGCGGATGGGACTGGTGAAATCCGCTTTCGTACCGTTCACAAGAAGAGTGAAGGTGACGCGGCTCGTCGCGGGCGGGGGCGTGAAGCCGACGGCGAGGAGCGCCTCGCTGACGTTTGCGCTGTCCGTGCCCTTCTGATAGGTGATGACAGCGCCGTCCTCGACAATGGTGCCGGGAGATGCCTCACGCCCGTTGATCGTGAGGGCAAAGCCGGACGCGGGCACATTGTGCTCCCGCCCCTCGTATGTGATCGTCGCATAGGAGGCGGCGGCGGAGAGGTCGAGCACGGATTCGACGGTCGGAATCGCGGTCTCCTCGTACTCGATGACATCGCCCTCGTGCAGCATGGTGGAGAGCGGTGCGGCTACATCGTTCAGCGTGATATGAGGCTGCGTGGAGAAGCGCCGTGCCTCGCCGTTGAGCGTATAGGAGATGCGCCGCCCCGTGGGCGGGAGGTTCGCTGTGCGCAGCACCTCGCCGAGCGTGCGCTCACGCCGTGAGACGATGACATCGCCGTCGCGCAGGATGGGATCGCCCTCGGGCACGCTCTCGTTGATCAGGATGCTTGCAGTGACCGCCGTCTCCTCTCCGTTAAGGACGACGGTATAGCTGTCGATCGTACCGATGATATCGCTGAGCCGTACCTCGGGCTGTGTGCCGTTCTCACCCGCGACGAGCTTGATGCGGCAGTCGTCGTGGATGGGGGAGTCGAGACTCGCACTTTTGCCGTCGATTGTGATCTGCGCGAGTGTGCCCATCGTGCCGGGGAAGCTGCGGCGCTCACCGTTTACGGTAACCATCAGCCCCATGCCGGGACGGCCGTTGTACTTGCGCAGGCTGATCCCTGCTGCGAGCAGGGCATCGGAGACGTTGAGCTCGCGGAAATTGAAGAGGCTGTACTCGATGTCGTTGATCCAGACGGCGAGGAAGTGCAAGGTATTGATGGATGCGATCTTCAAAATGCCGAGCGGCGTGACTGCATCGGGGGCGTGGAGTTCCTCGGGCAGCTCTGCGACCCCGTCCACCTCGTCGGGCTGGCGCACGGCGACGCGTGCCTCGGGGATTCCAAGTGCCGCTGCAACGAGCTCGGGCATCATGGGCGTGAGCGCACCGCCGCCAACGAGCATGACCGCCTGCGGGGCTTCGCCGTTGAGTTCGAGGATTTGCTTTGCAATCGCGCCTGCGAGGTTCTCCACACCCGGCTTGATTGCCGCGACAACCTGCTCGGCGGTGAGCGACAGCTTCATGCCGAGGATGTCCGTGAATGAGACATCCTGCCCGTCCGCTGCCTTGCGCTTGATGTCCTCGGCAATGTTGAAGTCGAGGAGGTACTCGCGCGAGATTGCTTCCGTGATCTCATCGCCCGCCATCGGCACCATGCCGTAGGCGATGACGGAGCCGCCGCGCGTGATGGCGACGTCGGAGGTACCCGCGCCAATGTCCACGAGGACGAGGTTCAGATGACGCATCGTGGGCGGGATGAGGACGTTGATGCCTGCGATCGGCTCGAGCGTGAGCGCGCGCATCTCGAGATGGGTCTCGCGCAGTGCCGACTGCATGGAGTCGACAACCTGCCGCGGGAGGAATGTTGCAATGACCGTCGCCTGTGCGTGTCTGCCGCGCTGACCGATGAGTGTCTTGAGCTCGTTGCCGTCGAGCGTGTAGCGGATCGTGCTGTAGCCAACGCAGTAGTAGCGTGTCGGGTCGTCAACTGTGTGCGAATGGGCGAGCTTCTTCTGTGCCGCCTGTACCCCCGCAAAGTCGAGATCGCGCTGCTGCGCGGGCGTGATCGTGCCCGTAATGTCCTGCTCTGCCTCGGCGGTCATCGTGTAGAGCGCGCGTCCTGCAGCGGCTACGGCAGCACTGTTGAGAGCCCCCGTGCGCTCGGTGAGGCGCCGCTTGACCTCGCGGATGATGGCGGCGACCTGCGGCACATCGTGAATCTGCCCGTCAAGCATGGCTCGCGTCTTGTGCTCCATACGCTCGGTGGCGAGGATGTGGAGCAGACCGTCGCGCTGCTCGGCGACAATACCAATGACGCTGCGCGTGCCGATGTCAAGTGCAAAAACAAGCTCCGTCGGGCGCTCGCGACGCAGCGCAGGGTGCACCACTGCGGTCTCATCTTTTTTCGGGCGTCCGCGCCTTTTGGCAGTGGTGCTCTCTGCCTCCTCCTGCACGTGTTTTTTGGGGCGTCCGCGCTTCTTTGCGGTCATCTCTTCATTTGTTTTATCCAGATCCGGCATTTCGATCTCCCTCGCAAACTAACGTATACTATCTCTATGTATTCGTTTCTTTTTAGAAAAATCCTCCCATGACACGTCTGCGAACTGGACACAAAAAAGGTCAGAACAGAGCCGCCGCGAGGGCAGTTCCACTCTGACCACAAGAGAGGGGTCTGAAATGCCGTATGACTTATATGTCTATACCTGCGTAAAGCAGGTGGGTACCCTAAGTCCGACTACCGCGTCCTCCGGAGGAGTGTCGCATTCACCGGAATCAATTCGGATTCCCTGAAAGATCTGTAGGTTAGACATTGCTAAGGCATACGCACACCTAAGGCTCACCTTCTTGTGCATTATGATAACATAAAAAAAAATAAGCCGCAAGACTTGACAAATACAGGAATAACAATTTGTGTCAACAATTTGAAAAGAATCATTGACCATTTCGAAATCTGTCTTTTCGGAAAACTTCATCGAAATATTGCGACCCTCTTTTCCTATGAGAAATCCCGTGCTATAATGATACATATGAGAATATGGAAAACTCTAATTTCGGGAAAGATGGTGCGATGAGATGGCAAATGTTCGCGACGCAGTCAATGCGGTCATCACCGCAATTATGGCGCAGAAGGATTATCTGACGGCGCTGGACGCCAAGACCGGAGATGGGGATCACGGTCTGAATATGGCGCGCGGCTTCACGGCGGCGAGGGAACGTCTGGCGGAACTGCCCGCAGATGCGCCGGTGAAGGATGTGTTGCATCACATCGGGCGTGCGTTCATCGAGAATGTCGGCGGTGCGGCAGGACCGCTCTACGGCATCGGGTTCGTGCGTGCGAGCGAGGCAGTGAACGATAAGACACGGCTCGATGTGCACAGCTTCGAGAAACTCTTCACCGCAGGGATCGAGGCGATTCAGCGGCGCGGCCGCGCCGAGCGCGGTGACAAAACGATGCTCGACACGCTCATCCCGATCCGCGATGCATTCCGCGCGGAGAATGCGGACGGGAAAAGTCTGCGCGAGTGTCTTGAGGAGGCTCTCAACGAGGGACGTGCCGGTGCGGAGTACACGAAGACAATCGCGGCGCGAAGAGGGCGTGCCGCGCTCATAGGACCGCGCAGTATCGGCATTGAGGATCCGGGGGCGATGAGCTCGCTCATCATGTTCCGTGCACTGTGCAGCTATCTGCGCGGCTGATTTTTGAAGTTTTGGAGGAACTAGGTTGATGACAGAGATTCGCACCCGTTTTGCACCGAGTCCGACGGGCTATATGCATATCGGCAATTTGCGTACGGCGCTCTACGCTTATCTATTTGCACGTGCAAATGACGGGACGTTCATCTTGCGCATAGAGGATACAGACCGCAATCGCTACGTAGCAGATGCGGTGGATTTCATTCGCCGCACGCTCGACGCGGCAGGTATCGTGCCTGATGAGGGCCCCGATGACATCGGCGGCGACTATGGCCCCTATGTGCAAAGTGAGCGCATGGAGATCTACAAGAAATACGCAGAGCAGCTCGTGGAGAGCGGTCATGCCTATCGCTGTTTCTGTCATCATACGGAGGAGGCGGAGCCTGCGGACGGCGAGAAGTCCTTTGGCGGCTATCCGCGTACCTGCCGCGACCTCAGCCCCGCTGAGGTGGAGGAACATCTTGCGCGCGGTGAGGAATACGTCATCCGTCAGAAGATGCCGCTCGTCGGGGAGACGACATTCTATGACGTGTTGCACGGCAATGTCACAATCCCGAACACGGAGCTCGAGGATCAGGTACTCCTCAAGCGTGACGGCATGCCAACCTATAACTTTGCAAATGTGATCGACGACCACCTCATGGAGGTGTCGCATATCATTCGCGGCACGGAGTTCATTACCTCGACGCCAAAGCACGTGCTTCTCTACGAGGCGTTCGGCTGGGAGGCACCCGTCTTCGTCCACCTCGCGCCCGTCATGGGGCGCGACGATGCGACGGGCAAGACGAGCAAGCTTTCGAAGCGGCACGGCGCGACGAGCTTTGACGATCTCGTGCAGATGGGCTACCCCGCCGAGGCAATTGTGAACTATGTCGCGCTCCTCGGCTGGAGTCCGAAGACAACGAATCAGGAAGTCTTCTCGATGGACGAGCTGATCGAGGCGTTCTCGCTCGAGGGACTGTCGAAATCGCCCGCGGTCTTTGACTATGACAAGCTCGGCTGGATGAGCGGCGAGTATTTCAAGGCGATGACGAACGAGGAGTTTGCCGCCGCCGCGCGCCCGTTTGCGGGTGAGCTGCCCACGCATCTCGAAGAGCAGTGGGGGGCGATTGCCGCACTCCTGCGCACACGCGTCACAAAGCTTGGCGCCGTGCGCCCCGCAATCGAATTCCTCATCGAGACGCCGCCCTTTGACGTGCATCTCTACGAGAACAAGCGCAACAAGGTGACGCCGGAGGCGGCACGGGAACTCCTGCCCGAACTCATTACAATTCTTGCGGCGCTGCCCGCAGAGCGATGGGAGAACGATCTCCTCTATGCTCTGCTCGAGGAGTGCATTGAGCGTGAGGGATGGAAGAAGGGCACGGTCATGTGGATCCTGCGCATTGCAGCTGCAGGGCAGGCAGTGACGCCGGGCGGTGCGACGGAGATCCTTGCCATCCTCGGCAGGGAGGCCGGACTTGCGCGCCTTGAGGCGGCTCTGGCACAGCTTTCCTCGTAAAACGGAGCGTAACAAAAAAATCGCTTGCGTTTTGGTAAATTCTATGATATAGTACCTCCTGTTGACATATGTGGCGCCTTCGTCAAGTGGTTAAGACACCGCCCTCTCACGGCGGGTTCATGGGTTCGAATCCCATAGGCGTCACCAAATCGGCGCCTTCGTCAAGTGGTTAAGACACCGCCCTCTCACGGCGGGTTCATGGGTTCGAATCCCATAGGCGTCACCATCGCAATGAATGGGAGCTGCTGTGCAGCTCCTTTTATATTATAGGGGCGCAGCTTGCTGTGCCTCCGGTGGAGAATGCTATGCTCTTTCTGTCCATGCTCCTCATGGGGGGGATCATTGGTTTTGTCGGAGCAGGCGGCAGCGGTGTCATCATCACGCTGCTCGTCGTTGGCTTTGGCATTCCCATTCATCAGGCGCTCGCCGTCGCGCTCGGCTCGATGGCATTCACGACGCTCTCGGGGGCGGTCAGTCACTACCGCGAGCACGAGGTTGTGCCGCTGACGGGTGCAGTCCTTGGCTTGGGGGGACTTGCCGGGGCTCTGATTGGGGCGGTGCTCTCGAACCATATGGAGGCGCCGAACCTGAGCCTCTTTACAGGCGTAATGCTGCTCTCAAGCGCATGCCTCCTCTATCTGCGCATCTATCAGGCGGAGTGGCTCGGACGGCAGATTCCTGTGCGAGAGGAACTCTTGACGGGGCGTCGGCTCTATCTCTATGGGCTGCCCGTCGGCTTCGTTTGCGGTGTCTTATCAGGCGCGTTCGGCATCGGCTCGGCGGCGTACATCCAGATCGCGCTCATGGTCGTCTTCGGCGTGCCGCTCCTGCAGGCAATCGGCACAACGATGATGATCATCGTCCCGATCTCCATCAGCGGCGGCATCGGCTACGTCCTCTATGGGCAGCTTGAGCCGTGGCTCTTCGTCCAGACACTCGTCGCACTCTCGGTTGGCTCATATTTTGGAGCGAAGCTGACACATCTCGCACCGCTGCCCGTACTGCGCTTCTGGATCGTCGCTCTGCCGACGATCGGCGGTTCGATTATGATACTCTTTCGATAGATCACCGCTTCTGCGGTATGTTTTGGGGGGAAATCTATGAGAAAGATTGTGGCAGTCCTTGTACTTCTCGCGACGCTGTTTTCCATCGCCGGATGTGATGGAGATGCGCATGAAGGTCGAAAGGAGCAGGCGAAATACCGCCGTATTACCGCCGATGAGGCGCAGGTGCTCATGCAGCGGGAGCAGGACTATCTGATTCTCGATGTGCGTTCACCCGAGGAGTACGCTGCGGGGCACATTCCGCATGCGATCAACATCCCGATGGAGCAGTTCGGAGAAGATCCGCCGAAGGAGCTGCCCGATCGGAATCAGATGATCTTCGTCTACTGTGTCAAGGGGGTTCGCAGTATGAATGTCGCAAACCGTCTCGCGCATATGGGATACAAGAACATTGTCGAGATGGGTGGCATTCAGGATTGGCACGGCGATATTGAGAAATAATTCTTTGATTGTGAGGTTTTGTATGAGTAAATTTGTTATGGCTCTTTGTCTGAGTGTACTGACACTGGGGATCTGCGGATGCGGCAGTGCGCAACAGGCAGACGCACCGAAGTCCGCCGCTGCGTCCGATGCAAAGGAACAGGGGACGGCATTTCAGCGTGTAAGTTCCGACGAGGCGGCGAAGATGATGGCGGCGGAGAAGGGGTATATCGTTCTCGACGTGCGGACGGCGGGCGAATACGCGGGCGGGCATATCCCGAACGCGATCAATGTGCCGAACGAGTCCATCAATACAACGCCGCCGAAGGAACTGCCGGATAAGGGGCAGCGTATCTTCGTCTACTGCCGCAGCGGTGCGCGCAGCATGCAGGCTGCGCAGAAGCTCGCGAACATGGGCTATACGAACATCGTCGAGATGGGCGGCATCAAGGACTGGCACGGGGATGTTGTGAAATAATCACCACCGATAAATGAAGATTGCTGTACGAAGTAAAAAGCTTCCTGCAGCAATCTTTTTTCGTGTTCACTTTGCACAGAACGCCTGCAGTTCTGTACGGAAAATATCGACGGCGCGCGGCAGGTAACGCTTCTTTGCGCGGGCAAGGATGATCGTGCGGTGCGGGTCGCCCTCGATGGCAGCGTAGCAGGGGGGATGTGCGGGCGGAGCGGCGGCGATGAGTGTCTCGGGAAGGATTGCCGCGCCGAGTCCCGCGCCCGCGAGTGCGTGCGCCGTGTTCATGCTGCGCGTTTCGAGCGTGATCTGCGGTAGGAAGCCCGCCGCCTCACAGAGGGAGAAGAGTGTATCGTGGAGTTTTTGTTCGCGGTGCATCAGGAGAAAAGGTGTCTCGCACAGCGCCGCGAGGGGAACACTCGGAATATTTTCGCGCGCACCGGGGGTCAGTCCGAGTGCCGTACATACAGGATGCGCGGGCGGGAGGGCGAGCAGCAGCCGCTCCTCGAAGAGTACATCATAGTCAAAGCGATGCTCATTGATCGGCAGCAACGAGATGATGCAGTCCACCTCGTTCGCTGTGGCAAGTTCCTCGAGTCGATAGGTTGTGTCCTCGCGCAGATGGAGCGTGATTTTCGGATATTTTGCGCGAAAGGCGGGGAGCATGGGCGCGAGGAGATGTGTGCTGCGAAACTGCGTGAGTCCGAGTGTCACGTCGCCCGCCGCGCCGTGCACGCAGTCATCCACCTGCTGATGGAACGCCTCATCGAGCGCGATGATGGAGCGCGCCGTCTCGAGGTAGAGCCTGCCGACGGCGGTCGGCGTGAGGCGTGCGCCGCCGCGGTCGAAGAGAGGTGCGCCGATCTTTTTCTCCTGCGCGGCGAGCAGCTGCGAGAGCGACGGCTGTGAGATGTAGAGTTTTTTCGCGGCAAGCGAGAGCGTACCCTCCTCGGCAATTTTCAAAATGTAGCGGAACTGTCGGAACTCCATAAATATACCTCGGTATAATGATTTTCCTATAGAGAGAATAGGAATTTACGTATTCGACTTATAAGGAAGGATAGCGTATAATGCAAAATAAGTAAAGGGTCTGCGCAGACTCTCTCGGATGAATGGGCGCATAAACGCTCAAAACAATGTGTATTATCATCACGGGAGGGGACTCTTTTGAGCAAGGGAGTACGATGTTTTCTGACGGCGGGGCTGATCGCCGTCCTCTGGTTCCTGCCGGTGCCCGAGGGGCTGACACCGGCAGCTTGGCATCTGTTCGCAATCTTCGCGGGCACAATCCTCGGTTTTATTTTACAGCCGTTCCCGCTCGGGACGGTCGCGCTCGCGGCAATCACGTTTGCAGCACTGACGAATACGATCAAGCCGGCAGAGGCGCTGGCGGGCTTCAGCAATACGGTGATCTGGCTGATCGTGTCGGCGTTTTTGTTCGCGCAGGGCTTTATCAAGACGGGGCTGGGGCGGCGGATTGCATATTATCTCATTTTGAAATTCGGGTCGAGCAGCCTGAAACTTGCCTACACCCTCGTCCTGAGTGATTTTATTATCGCGCCTGCAACGCCGTCGAACACGGCGCGTTCGGGCGGGATTCTCTTTCCCATTGTGCGCAGCCTCGCTTCGGTCTTCGGTTCGGAGCCGGGGGCGACGGCACGCAAGATCGGTGCATTCCTCCTCGTCGTGTCGTTTCAGGTGGATGCACCGATCGCCGCCGCCTTTCTGACGGCGTGCGCACCGAATCCTCTGATGGCGGAGCTCGCACGGGACACGGCAGGGCTTGAGATTTCGTGGGGGCTTTGGGCGATGGCGGGCATCGTGCCCGTCCTGCTCTCGATGGTTGTTCTGCCCTATGTGCTCTACAAGCTCTATCCGCCCGAGATTCAGAGGACGCCCGAGGCGCAGTCACTTGCGCGCGAAAAACTCACGGAGATGGGCGCAATGACGCGGGATGAGAAAATCATCTGCGGCATCTTTGTCGGTGCGCTCCTCCTCTGGAGCACGTCGGGCTACACGGGCGTGAACGCGACCATTGCCGCCCTCCTCGGTGTGACGGCGATGCTCCTCACGGGTGTCCTCACATGGGAGGATGTGCTGCGGGAAAAGGGCGCATGGGACGGCATGATGTGGATGGGCGGCATTGTGAGCCTTGCGGGTGCACTGAACAAGATCGGCTTCATCCCGTGGTTCGCTGCAAGCGTTACGGGGGCGATGACGGGCGTCTCATGGGGGCTGACTCTCGGCATTCTCTTCCTTGTCTATCTCTACAGTCACTATGGCTTTGCGAGCCTGTCGGGGCATGCAACGGCGATGTACGCGGCATTTCTCGCCGTTGCCGTTGCGGCGGGCGCACCTCCCTATCTTGCGGCACTTGGGCTCGCCTTCCTCTCGAACCTCATGGCGGGGCTGACACACTACTCCACGGGTTCGGCACCCATCTACTTCGGCGCGGGCTATGTGACGCAGGGGCAGTGGTGGAAGCTGGGCTTCGTCTGCTCCGTCATCAACATCATTATATGGATCGGCATCGGCTCCGTCTGGTGGAAGATCCTCGGAATTTGGTAACTGTGTATTGGTATCAGTGTTTCCTTAGGATAAAGGAGAGATTTCTATGACGAAAGCGGAAGCCTCTGCGCGCATGACGGATGTACTCGCAAAGTTCGTGGCGTACACGGGCAAGCGTCTGCCGGACGATGTGCGCGCAAAGATCGCGGAACTTGCCGCCGAGGAGGACGCTCCTCTTGCAAAGTCCATCTATGAGACGATGGAAAGGAATCAGGAACTTGCGGTAAAGCTGAATCGTCCGAGCTGTCAGGACACGGGTGCAGCGCAATTCTTTCTCAAATGCGGGTCGAACTTTCCGTACATGGCTGAGATGGAGGAGATCCTGCACACGGCGGTCGTGCAGGCGACGGTGGATGCACCGTTGCGCCACAACGCCGTGGAGACGTTTGACGAGTTCAACACAGGCAAGAACGTCGGCAAGCAGATTCCCTCGATTTTCTGGGAGATCGTGCCCGAGCGTGACGACATCGAGATCCATACGTACATGGCGGGCGGCGGTTGCACGCTGCCGGGCAAGGCGATGGTGCTCATGCCGGGCGAGGGCTACGAGGGCGTGACGCGCTTCGTTCTCGATGTCATGACGAGCTACGGGTTGAACGCCTGCCCGCCGCTCCTCGTCGGCGTCGGTGTCGGCACATCGGTCGAGGTCGCGGCACTCCATTCGAAGAAGGCGCTCATGCGCCCGATCGGCTCGCATAATCCGAACCCGCGCGCCGCCAAGATGGAGCAGCTGCTTGAGGACGGCATCAATGCCATCGGCCTCGGACCGCAGGGACTGATGGGGAAGCACTCCGTGCTCGGTGTCAACATCGAGAACAGCGCGCGCCATCCGTCTGTGATCGGCGTCGCCGTGAACGTCGGCTGTTGGTCGCACAGGCGCGGACACATCGTCTTTGACAGGAACCTCGACTATAAGATTCTCTCGCACGCGGAGGTGGATTTCTGATGGAGAAGAAAGTTCTGACAACCCCGATTCAGCCCGAAGATCTCGCGGACATCAACGTCGGTGACGTGATCTACCTCACGGGATACCTTACAACCTGCCGCGACGTGGCGCATCGCCGCGTCATTGAGGAGGGACGAAAGCTCCCCGTCGACGTAAAGGACGGCGCGATTCTCCACGCAGGACCAATCATCCGCAAGCATAGCGAGGGAAAGTATGAGATGGTCACGGTCGGTCCCACGACCAGTATGCGTATGGAGAAATTTGAGGAGGCGTTCATCGCGGAAACGGGCGTGCGCCTGATCATCGGCAAGGGCGGCATGAAGGACGGCACGATGCGCGGGTGTCGCGACCATAAGGCGCTCCACTGTGTATTCCCGGCGGGCTGCGCCGTTGTCGCCGCCGAATGCGTCGAGGAGATTGTCGATGCGAACTGGCTCGACCTCGGCATGCCGGAGACACTCTGGACGTGCAAGGTGAAGGAGTTTGGCCCCCTCATCGTCTCCATCGACAGCCACGGGCGCAACATCTTCGAGGAGAACAAGGTGATCTTCAACGAACGCAAGGAAAAAGCGTGCGCGGAGATCTGCAAGCAGGTTGGGTTTATCAAGTAAATACGCATAAAGGAACGGCATCATATCGTTCAATATTGACGATGTGATGCCGCTTTTTTATGGATTTATTTCCAGACAGATTCCGCGATCTCCTTGATGAAGCGCAGCTTGTTCCACTGTTCTTCTTCCGTCAGGATGTTGCCCTCCTCGGTCGAGGAGAAGCCGCACTGCGGGCTGAGACAAAGTTGATCGAGCGGGACGTGCTTTGCCGCCTCGTGGATGCGTGCGACAATATCTTCGCGCTTTTCGAGCTCGCCCGATTTTGAGGTGACCAGTCCGAGTACGACGCGCTGATCCTTGATGAAATCGAGCGGTGCAAACCCGCCCGCGCGGTCGGAGTCGTATTCGAGAAAGAAGCCGTCGACCCTGCAGCCGCCGAATAGAATCTCCGCGACGGGCTCGTAGCCACCCGAGGAGAACCATGTCGAGCGGAAATTGCCGCGGCAGATGTGCATGGTGATCGTCATGTCCGCAGGCTTTGCCTCCAATGCACGGTTGATCATCGCGACGTAGGCGCGCTCGATGCGGTCTAGGTCGAAGCCGCGCGCCTCGTACGCTGCACGCTTCTCCGGATCACAGAACTCGCCCCAGGATGTGTCATCGAGCTGCAGATAGCGGCAGCCCGCCTCGTAGAATGCGCGGATTGCCTTCTGATAGGCGAGCGCGATATCCTCAAAGAGCGCATCCTCGTTCTCGTAGCGCGGAATTGGCGTGTAGTCCGTCGCGCGCACGCAGCAGATGAGGTGTAGCATGCTGGGGGAGGGGATCGTCATCTTTGCGACGACATCGCCCGCGAGATCGTTTAGGAAATGGAAGTGGTCGAGGAACGGATGCGCTCCGAAGTCCACCTTGTCCACAATTTTTACCGTCGCCGCCTTTGGCTGTGCGCCCTTGAACGCGACCGACCAATGCGCGGCACCGATCTCCTCCACGCCGCCGAGTGCCGCGAGAAAGTCGAGGTGCCAGTAGCGGCGGCGGAACTCCCCGTCCGTGACGGCACAGAGCCCGACTTCCTTCTCCTTTGCGACGAGATCGCGAATCGCCGCGTCCTCTGCTTGGCGCAGATCTTCTGCTGTGGCATTCCCGTTTGCAAATGCCTCACGCATCTTCATGAGAGCAGCGGGGCGCAGGAAGCTTCCGACGATGTCATAGCGGAATGGTGCCTTTGTATTGTTCATTGAAATTCCCCCTGTTGTATTATTGTATTTGCATTATTATAACATAGAATCCCACTTTGGAAATGTTTCTCAAGTCACAAATGCCACAGAAAAAGCAGCTTGTCCGAAAACAAGCTGCTTTTTGGTGAAACGTAAATATCAGAACTTGGCAACTGGATCGAGCGCCGCGACCTCGCCCGTGGCGGTCATCTCGATGCTCGTGCCCTCGGGCAGTCCCGTGAAGATCACAAGGCAGGCATCGGATTTCGCATGTTCACGAATGTAGTCGATGTCGAACTCCATGAGCTTGTCGCCTTTCTTCACCTGCTGTCCCGATTCGACAAAGACCTCGAAGCCCTGCCCGCCGAGCGCGACCGTATCCACGCCGATGTGGAGCAGATACTCCGTGCCGTCCGCGCTCTTCATGCCGATGGCGTGCTTCGTGTCAAAGACAAAGACCACCTCGCCGTCGGCGGGTGCAAGCACCTCTCCTTTGCTCGGGTAGATGAAGAATCCATCGCCCATCATCTTGCTCGCAAACGCCTCGTCGGGTGCCTCCGTGATGGGGTGTACCGTGCCCGTCACGGGGCTGTTCAGCGTGCGCTTCACCGCATTTGCAGGAGCAGCTGCGGGTGGTTCTGTCGGCTTCTCCTCTGCGGGAGCTGCTGCGGGTGCATCGTCCTCCGGCTCAACGTCGGGCGCCGTTTCGAGATAGGTCTCGAGATTCGACTTGATGACGGCGACCTGCGGCCCGTAGATAACCTGTACGCCCGTGCCCTTGACGATGACGCCGACTGCGCCCGTCGCTTTGAGGAGCTTCTCGTTGACGAGTGAGGAGTCCGTCACGGAGCAGCGCAGACGCGTCGCACAGCAGTCGACGGACGTGATGTTGCGTTTGCTGCCGAGACCGCGTGCAATCGCCGCGCTCTTCGCATCGTCTGAAGGAGTGACTCCGTCGGTGCCGCCCGCGCCCTCGCGCGCCTTGTAGTCCGCTTTCGTATAGAGCTTCGTCTCCTCGTCGTCGTCCTCGCGGCCCGGCGTCTTGAAGTTGAAGTGCGTAATCATCCAGCGGAAGATGAAGTAGTAGAGGAAGAAGTAGATGACGCCGACGGGGATGACGTACATCCAACTCGTTTTTGCCTCACCCTGAAGGATACCGAAGATGAAGAAGTCGAGGAGGCCGCCCGAGAACGTGAGTCCGACGGCGATGTCCAGCATGTGTGCGATCATGTACGCCGCACCGGCGAGTACGACCTGCACGGCGAAGAGTGCGGGTGCGACGAAGAGGAAGGAGAACTCGATCGGCTCCGTGATACCCGTGAGCATACAGGTGAGTGCTGCAGAGAGGAGGAGTCCTCCTGCGACCTTCTTCTTTTCAGGACGCGCGCAGTGATACATCGCGAGCGCAGCACCGGGCAGACCGAAGATCATGAAGATGAACTCGCCCGAGAAGTAGCGCGTTGCATCCGCGCTGAAATGCGCAACATTCGGCGAGGCGAGCTGTGCGAAGAAGATGTTCTGACCGCCCTGGATGAGCTGGCCGTCGATCATCATCGAGCCGCCGACGCCTGTCTGCCAGAACGGCAGGTAGAAGACGTGGTGCAGACCAAAGGGGATGAGCGCACGCTTGATGATACCGAAGATCAGCGTGCCGATGTAGCCCGTACCTGTGACGAGGCTGCCGAGGGCGAAAATGCCCTGCTGCGCAAGCGGCCAGATGAAGTACATCGCGATGCCGACAAAGAGGAAGACAACCGTCGAGATGATCGGCACAAAGCGTGAACCGCCGAAGAAGGAGAGTGCATTCGGCAGAACGATCTTGTGATACTTGTTGTGCAGCCACGCCACGCCGATCCCGACGATGATCCCGCCGAACACGCCCATCTGGAACGACATGATGCCGCAGGAGGCGGCAATCGTGCCTTCAAGTACATTCGGTGCGATCGAGCCATCCGGCAGGATCTGTCCGCTGATTTTCAGCATCGCATTGCAGGCGGTGTGCATGACGAAGAACGCGATCATCGCCGAGAGTGCCGCGACCTCCTTCTCCGCCTTCGCCATGCCGATGGCGACACCGACCGCGAAGATGATCGGCAGATTGCCGAAGATCGTGCTGCCCGCACTCGCCATGATCGAGAGCAGCGAATGCAGCGCCGTGCCTGCACCGAGGATGCTGCCGAGCCCGTACGTCTCAATCGTCGTCGGGTTCGTGAACGACGCGCCGATGCCGAGCAGAATACCCGCAATCGGCAGGATTGCGACCGGCAGCATAAAGCTGCGCCCGACGCGTTGGAGCACACTAAAGATTTCATCCTTCATAACGTAACCCCTTTCCCCCTCCGCCCTCATCTCTCTGTACACCCTCCCCTTTGGGCAATACATACAAAAACGGCATCCGAAAGCACCTTGAAACTCTTGCCGATGCCTGTCGTGATGAAGTGCGGAAACGATAAAATAATACATGATAATTATACCGTAGATGGGGATGGGGTGTAAAGGGGAGATTTCGTGGGCGTGGGGAAATATTATTGCAATACCTGTATCACGTATGCTATAATATCTCTATTATTGTATCGTAGATTAGAGGTGTGTGTATGAGAGGTGCGGAGGCTGTTTTGGCGTGTCTGCGTGAGCAGGGCGTCGATACCTTGTTTGGCTATCCCGGTGGGATGATCCTGCCTCTTTATGATGCCCTCTACGCACAGGACGAAGTGCGCCAGATCCTTGTGACGCATGAGCAGAACGCCGCACATGCAGCGGATGGCTATGCTCGTGCAACAGGGCGCGTCGGGGTCTGCATCGCAACGTCGGGACCGGGCGCGACAAATCTCGTGACGGGGCTTGCGACAGCATACATGGACTCGATCCCGATGGTTGCAATCACGGGGCAGGTCGACATCTCCATGCTCGGACGCGATGCCTTTCAGGAGACAGACATCCTCGATGTGACGATGCCCGTAACGAAACACAACTATAAGATCAAGAATGCTGTCGATCTTGTGCCGACGATCCGTCAGGCATTCGACCTTGCACGCAGCGGCCGGCCGGGGCCGGTGCTCCTCGATGTGCCGCGCAATCTCTTCTTCGAGGAGGTAGCCTATACACCCGAGAAGCCGCAGGAGCGTACACCGGGGAAGCCTGACGCAGACTTCATCATATGCGCGGCAGAGGCGGCGGCGGAGATCGTATCCGCAGAGCGTCCGCTCGTCATCGTGGGCGGCGGCGTGATCTCGGCGGGAACGTCGGCCGAGGTCACGGCGTTCATCGAGAAATATCATCTGCCCGTGGTGCATACGCTCATGGGCATGGGCGCGGTTGCAAGCACGCATCCGCAGATGCTCGGCTTTGCAGGGATGCACGGGGAGAAGGCGGCAAACTATGCCATCGGTGCCGCTGATCTCGTCATTGCGCTCGGCAGCCGTTTTGCCGATCGGCAAACGGGCAACCTCAGCAAGTATACGGCAAACCGCAAGTTCATCCACATCGACATCGATCCCGCCGAGATTGACAAGAACATCGAAAACAGCCTTGGTCTCGCGGGGGATATGCGTACGATCCTCGGTCTGCTTATGCGGCAGGCACCGAAGAGTAATCTCGCGGCGTGGTGGGAGCAGATCCGCACGTGGCAGGAGGAATACGACTACGACTATCACGTCGGTCGTCTGACCGTGCCGTGGGCACTGAATCAAGTGGCGCAGAATACAACAGGTAAGGCATACGCTTACGCAACCGATGTGGGGCAGCACCAGATGTGGGCAGCGCTCCATCTGCGCGTGGAGGAGCCGCGGACGTGGCTGACTTCGGGCGGCCTTGGGACGATGGGTTATGGTCTGCCCGCAGCGATGGGGGCACAGATTGCGTGGGGGGATCAGCGACGCGTGATCCACATCACGGGTGACGGCAGCATCAAGATGACGGGCAATGAGTTCTATACGATTGCACGTCTCGGGCTGCCTGTGATCTCGATCATCGCGAACAACCGCAGTCTCGGTATGATCCGTCAGCTGCAGAAGGTGCTCTACGAGGAGCGATACATTGCTTGTGAGCTCGACCATGAGATGGACTATGTGAAATATGCAGAGAGCTTTGGCATCAAGGCGATAGGGGTATCGACGCAGGAAGAGTTCGCGGAGGCTCTGCGCTGTGCTCTTGCGGATCGGACACATCCGCGCGTCATTGTAATGGATGTGTGGCGCAGTTTCGTGGAGCCGATGGCGAAGGGCGGTGCGCGTATTGATGAGTTTGTCGACTTTAAGTAAACGCATGCGTTCCGCGCGCGGTCAGCGCGGCTTTTCCCTGCTCTCGACACTGCTTGCCGTGATGATCTTGGCGGTGATCCTCGCGATTGCTGTGCCGCGCTTCTCGTCTGCGATTGCGACGGCGAATACGGTGAAGGTGCAGGCGGATCTCACGGCGCTCGACACAGCAATTGTGCTGTATCAGACGGCGAAGGGGAAAAACCCCGCGAGCATCGACGACCTGGCGGAGTATGTGACCGACATCAAGAACCTCAAGCCGCCCTCGGGCAACGTGCTCGTCGGCGGAAAGGAAGAGTCAATGGAAAAGGCGACGTACAAGATCGAGCAGAAGAACAATGTCTGGCGTGCGACTTGTGCGGGACGGACAGCGGAGGAATATCGTACGAAGGAATAAGGGAGGCATGAGGATGCAGGAGGAGCTGCATGAGCTTTTTCCCGCACGAACTGCCCTCGTGCTGCTTGCTGTTCTTTGGCTGATTTCCGTGATTGGCGTTCTGTTCTTCGGTGGCATCACTGTGCGCAGCCTCTTCGGCAGTCTTTTTTCTGCGGTACTCCTCTGGCTCTCCTATCTTGACCTCAGAGATGGTATGCTCTATGACGTGATTACTTTGCCCTTTGCTGTGTTCGGCTTTGTTCCGGTGCTGGCGGGGCTGCTTTCCCTGCGGGAAGCACTCATCGGTGGGACGCTTTGCGGCGTCTTATTTTATTGCCTGTATATCGCCGCACGCGACGGCCTTGGCGGCGGTGATGTAAAACTTGCTGCGGCACTCGGCGTTTGGCTGGGATGGGAATCGGCGCTGATTGCCGTCTGGATCGCCTTTATGCTCGGCGGAATTGCGGCGGTGTTCCTCCTTGCGACTGGGAGAAAAAAACGTCGTGAGGGGATTCCCTTCGGTCCCTTCCTCGCAGTCGGCGGCTACGTTGCCTTTGTCGCGGGCACGCAGATCTGGCAGCTCTATTGGGGGTCTGTCTTGTGAGGCGCGCCGAAATGCAGGGCATGGCGCTTCTCAACGTGCTTGTTGCAGTCTCTGTGCTCGGTATCGTATTTGCGGCGGCGCTTCCGGCGGCACTTTCACTCTATGCACGTGTGGCGGTTGAGTATGAGGCTGTGCGTCTCGTTGCCGAAATTCGGCGTGTGCAGGCAATCAGCCGTGTGACGGCGATGGAGCTCTATATGTTGGAGGGAAGACGCTCATGGAAACGCGATCCGCGTCTTGAAATTTACACCGATGGCTATGCACTTCATCGGCCGTTTGATGGGACTGTTCGCGTGCATGAGCCGCTGCCGCTCGTGCGATTCGAGCAGGAGACGGCACATGGAAAGCGCGTGGCATTTGACCGCAACGGGGACATTGCAAGAGATTGGAGCAGCAATATGACGATTCGGGTCTATGCTGTGGGGCACGAGCAGGATGCGCTGCGGGTTGTGATTGACCAGGCAGCGCGGATCCGCCTGCACCGAGGAGCATCTCATGTCGACGAGGAGGAATAGAGCGGAGGCTGGCTGGGTTCTCATCGAGACTGTTGTACTCGGGATCATTGTCCTTGCTGTTGTGGCTGCGCTCACGCTCTTTGCGCGAACGGCATTGCTCGAGGAGCGTGCTGCCGGACGCATGGAGGCGGCGTTTGTCGCGCGTGCACAGCTTTCGGTGATGGAGGCGGAGCTGGATCAGGGAATACCGCCGCTGTCTGCGCTGACAGCGGTCACCTCGAATGATCGAGTCTATCAGATCGAGACATCTGTTGTCCGACAGGATGAGTTCTACGATGTGTATCTGCAGATTTCGTGGGAGTTGTTGGGGCATGAGGAGCATGCAGATTTTGTGCGGAGGATGAGGCATCATGGAGCGATGTCAAGCAATCCCTAAGGACACGAACGACGCAAGGGGCTTCCTGCTGATGGAGCTTGCCGTCAGCCTGCCGATCTTTGCGCTCCTGCTGAGTTTTCTCGCCTTTGCGATTGTATGGTCGTGGCGCAGCTATCAGAACGAGATCGCGGATGCGGAGCTGCGGCAGGAAATGCAGATTGCAGCTGCGCGCATCGTGGAGTCAGCGCTGCTCTCCGACCACATCGGGGAGCGGCAGCGAGGCGTTTATGAAATGCAGCAGAGGACGTGGGATCATGTGCCGCAGGATCGCTATTGGCTCTCAGATGGACGTCTGGTGCTCAATGCGGTGACATCTCCCATCACGGGAGCGTTCGGCGGGGCGGGCGTCCATATTGAGGCGTTCTCCATACGGGAGGATGCGCAGCGTCCACGCCTCTACCACATCGAGATGAGGGGCGTGAGCATGGTGACGGGGCGCAGCTATAGCCTCGCAACGGCTGTCTACCTGCGGGAGGATATGGGTGGCACATAAGGATGAGCGCGGCACAGTCTCTGCCGTCGGACTCGCTGTACTGACGGTAATTCTCCTGCTCGGGCTGGCCGCCGCTGCGTTCATGCGCAATGGTGCCGATCTGGCAGTGGAATATGAGCGGGAAATGCAGCTGCGCCTTGCCGCCGAGAGCGCGGTGGAGACGGCCGCAGCAAAACTTGAGCGGGATGCCAGCGCGTACGGTGTGCCACCCGCGCGGAATCAGCGGAAAAGGATCACGGAGGAGGTCTTGAAGGAAAATGTTCCTGTGGGAGCGGATATTGAGCTTCACGTCGTTCTCGAGGGATCCGATGCTAGGGAGCCGGAGAATGTACTGAAGGTCACAGCGGCAGCCATCGACAAGAGCGGGATGCGCATTCCCGACGGAGAGAACTGGGAGCGGGCAAAGATCGTTCGCGCGCGGATGGAGAAGAAGGAGAAGGACAATCGCTATGTTTGGCAGCGCTGGTATTAGACTCTTGTGGCGCACGCGCGAGGCAGTCGGCCTCTATCCTGCGGAAAAGGGGCTTGTGCTCGCGCACCTATGTGCAGCCGAGGAGCATGGGGGCGCGTGGATGGTGACGGAATCGCGCACGTTGGAGGAATGCTGTCCTGCACCTTCGGATGCTGCGGAACTCGCCTCCGCTGTCTGTGCTGCGCTGCAGAGTGCGGGATGGGAGAGGTTGCCGCTGGCACTGGCTCTCCCTGTCACCGAGGCGGAGACGGTGGAACAGGAGCTGCCCATTCGTCTCAGCGGCAGAGAGCTGCGGGAGGCACTCCTCTGGTCGCTGCGCGCCGAGGCAGACGAGGCGGGGGCACCTCTATCCGATGATGTTGAGCTTGTGTGCACAACGCTGTCCGAGACTGAGTCGCAGCGCTATTGGGCGGCATGGATGGACAAGCATCGCATCCGTGCATATTTTGCTGCATTCTCTGCTGAGGGGCTGCGATTGCAGATGATTACCGTCTATCCGCCGGGTGGCGGTGTGTTCGCGGATGAGATCGAGGCGGCGCGTGAGCCGCGTATGCCGTGGGAGATGGAAAGCGCGGAGGATGGGATTGCGTCTGCTGTCTATGCGGGGCTGCTCATGCGTGCGGGCACGCCCGAGCATCTGTATTGGACGGCGCGGCAGCCGATCTCTGGACTCTTGCGTGCATATGCGGCGCAGCTGATCGCCGTTCTTGCCGCTGCACTTTTTCTCGCGGGCGTTGGTGCGGATGTTGCTTCTTACATGGCGGTGCGTCAGGCGCGTGACCGTACTGCAGAAGAACTTGCGCTCCGGGGCTCGGAGCTGGCGCGGATGGAGGAATTCTCTGCTTTGCGCGCCGATGTGGCACAGCGTGAGCAGCTGCTCTCTGCGTTTTCAGCAGAATCTCTGCCGCTGCCTGCGCTCCTCGTGCATCTTGGCTCGATGACAGTCGATGGCGTGCATATTTCGGGGGTACAGGCAGAGGGACATGCGATTCGAATCGACGGGGAAGCCGCAGACTATGCGGCACTTGCCGCGCTTATGGGCGCGATGGAGGAGGACGCATTTTTCTCTGCGGAGGTCACGCTCGAACAGGCGGGGCAGGGGGAGCGCACGACCAATATACCGGGGCGCATCCACTTCATCCTGCACAGCAGCTGGTAGGGGGGCATGATGGAACGACTTTCTGAGCGACAGCGCATCGAGATCGCGCTGATCTTCGCGCTGGCGATGCTTCTGCTCTATGTGCTCCTCATAGCGCCGTATATCACTGTGCTACGCGATGCGGCACACGCCGAACGGGCAGCGGCAGAGGCTCTGCTCATGCGCGCAGATGCATATCAGAGAGCTCTGCTTGTAGATGATGAGGCCGAGTCAAAGCTACGGGCGCGCCAGAGGCGGCTTGCGGATGCTCTGCCCGATGTGCAGGGGCAGGGCAGGTTCATTCATGAGGTGGAGAGCCTTGCTCGGCGCAGCGGCGTGTCGATTGTCGGCGTTGCACCGCAGCCGTCCGAGCCTGCGGGCGAGATTGCAGTGCAGCCGATCGAATTCAAATTTCACGGGAATTACTTTGATGTCCTTTCCTTTCTGCGCGCGCTGCAGGCGGGGGAGCGCTGCGTGCAGTTCTCTTCCTTCTCACTCGCGGCAGAGGGAAATGAGCTGCACGGCGTTCTTTGCGTCAATATCGCTGCGTATACGGGGGCGGCGGAGCAATAAATTTGCTGTATACGGAACGCCTCGCTGCGCAACAAAGGCGGATACGCTTGCAGGAAAAGGCGGGCTTGTATCGAATTTAACTCAAGATAGAGTGAAATATTTTAGTACGGGGGGGAATTGGAATGAGCCATCTGCGTTTTGTCACGGGCGGCGAGTCCCACGGCGCGGCGCTGACGGCGATTCTCGATGGGATGCCGGCAGGGCTGCGTGTGACGCGTGAGGCGATTGATGCGCAGCTCGCGCGCCGCCAGCAGGGCTATGGGCGCGGCGACCGCATGAAGATCGAGACGGATCGTGTCGAGGTGCTTTCGGGGCTGCGTTTCGGGGAGACACTGGGATCGCCGATCACAATGCAGGTTGTGAACCGCGATTTTGCAAACTGGACGGAGCGCATGGATCCATTTGGAGTGCCCGCAGGGCCAAAGGTCACAGCCGTGCGCCCCGGGCATGCCGATCTCACGGGCGTGCTGAAATATGATAGGCTGGACGCACGCGACATCCTCGAGCGATCGAGTGCGCGCGAGACGACAATGCGTGTCGCCGTCGGTGCCGTCTGTCGTCAGCTCCTCGCAGCCGTGGGGGTGACTGTTGCTTCGCATGTGACAGAGATCGGCGGCGTGACAGTTGACCGTGCGGCAATCCGCACGGAGGACATCGGCGTGACGAACAGCCGTGATCTGAACAGCTGTGACCCTCAGGCGGAGGAGCGCATGAAGGCGCGCATCGACGAGGCGCAGGTGGCGGGCGATACGCTCGGCGGCGTCTTTGAGGTCGTTGTACACGGCCTGCCTGTCGGTCTCGGCTCGCATACGCAGTGGGATGCGCGTCTCGATGGAAAGCTGGCGGGCGCTCTCATGTCCATTCAGGCGATCAAGGGCGTGGAAATCGGCGCGGGCTTTGCGTGTGCGCATCTGCCCGGCAGCGAGATCCACGATGAGCTCTATATGGGGACAGATGGACGTCCCTATCGCAGGACGAATCGTGCGGGCGGTCTCGAGGGTGGCATGACAAATGGAGAGACACTCATTGTGCGCGCAGCAATGAAGCCCATCCCGACGCTGATGGCACCGCTGAAGACCGTCGACATTGCGACGGGCAGGGAGGTCTCGGCGAGCAAGGAACGCAGCGATGCCTGCGCCGTTCCTGCCGCTTCTGTGGTGGGTGAGGCAATGGTCTCCTACGTTCTCGCGGATGCCATCTGTACGCAGTTCCATGCGGATTCGATGACCGATCTCAAGTCATCCCTCGCCGCCTATCGTGCACGCCTCGAAAGGGTATGGGAGCTCGCATGAAGAACGTCGTGCTGATTGGCTTTATGGGCACGGGCAAGACGAGTGTCGGGCGACTGCTCGCCGCGCGTCTGGGCTGTGCATTTCACGATCTCGACCGCAAGATCGAGGAGAAGCACGGCATGTCCATTCCTGCAATGTTTCGGGAACATGGTGAGCCATATTTTCGTGCGCGTGAAAAGGAAGCCGTACGTGAGGCGGCTGGGCGTACAAACCTCGTCATTGCAACGGGCGGCGGTACGGTAAAGGATGCGGAGAACGTCGCGATCCTGCGTCAAAATGGCATCCTCGTCGCGCTGACCGCCGATGTCGACACGATCCTCCAGCGCACATCGGCGCGCGGCGCACGTCCCGTGCTCGATCATGCGGATGCAGGGGATCGCCGTGCCGCTGTTGTGCAGCTCCTTGATGAGCGACACAGCCTCTATGACGGGGCGGACATTACGGTCGATACGAGCGGACGCGCGCCGCTTGAGGTGGCAGAACACATCCTGCAGGCACTTCGGATATGGAGAAAATAATATGATACGCAGAGTGGCAGTCGAGCTTGGGGAGCGCAGCTATCCCATTGTGATCGGGAATTCCATTGACGATGAAATGATTGGATTCGTGCGTCAGGCGGGGTACTCCGCGCATGGCATGATCGTCACGGATACGAATGTCGGAGAGCTCCATGCCGGACGCATTGCAGAGGCACTCGAACGCGCCGGGCTGCATGCAGAGATTGCAGTGATTCCTGCAGGCGAGTCCTCGAAGAGCCTCACGCAGGCAGACCGCCTCTTCACGCGCGCGATCGAGCTGGGGCTTGACCGCAGATCGCCGATCTTTGCACTCGGCGGCGGCGTGGTCGGCGATCTCGCTGGCATTGTCGCGGCGACCTATATGCGAGGCGTGCCCTTTATCCAGCTGCCGACGAGCCTCCTCGCGCAGGTGGACTCGAGCGTCGGCGGCAAGGTCGCCGTCAACCATCCGCTCGGCAAGAATCTCATCGGTGCATTCTACCAACCCGATGCAGTCTTTATGGATCTCGATCTGCTCAAGACGTTGCCCGCGCGAGAGATTGCAACGGGACTTGGCGAGATCATCAAATACGGCATCATTTATGATGCCGATTTCTTTGCGTGGCTCGAGGAGCACTGTGCACAGGTACTTGCGCTCGAGCCTGCGGCACCGGCGCACATGATCGCGCGCTCGTGCGAGATCAAGGCGGATGTCGTGCGGCAGGATGAGCGCGAGGGAGGCCTTCGGCGCATCCTGAACTTTGGGCACACAATTGCGCATGCGATCGAGAAGGAGACGGGCTATGTGCGCTATCGGCACGGTGAGGCGGTGGCGATCGGTATGGTCGGCGCAGCGCAGATCAGCGCACAGATGGGACTGCTCCCTGCCGCTGACCGGCTCCGCATGGAAAGTCTGATTCGCGCGATGGGGCTGCCGCTGACCGCCGAGGGCGTGACGGCGGATGCGATGTACGAGGATCTCTTCCACGACAAGAAAACCCTGGGTGGACGCATTCATTGGGTGCTCGCCGAGGGCATTGGCAAGGTCTCTGTGCACAGCGATGTGCCGGAGGAGATTGTACGTAAAACATTGCTAGGACTTTCTTCCTGAAAATCCTTAAGTATACTTCATTTTCCAACGAACATGTTTGAAAGGAGGTGAGCGGAGCATGAATCGGAGATGGTGCAAATTTGTGCAGATGCTTTTCCTTGCGCTGCTCGTTTGCACGGGACACATAGCTTCGGCTGAAACCTCCGAACTCTCATGGGAATATTGGCAGACGGATTCGCCGGAGTTCAGCATCCGTGGAGCGAAGACCGTCCCTGCATTTCCAAAGGATGAGGGGCGTTGGAGAAAATTCAATCCGCAGTTCGGCGTCGCTGTTCCAGAGGGAACGCACCATGTCTGGATTCGTGTCTACATTCCGCCGGATACGGGCGTGGATGAGAGCCTCTTCTTCTCCACAACAGATCAGTCCGTACAGATCTTTTTGGACGGGGTCTCCATCTATCGCTATGGCGATCTCGGTCAGCACGCCTTCTCCTATGGTCGGAAGTGGCATCTCGTCGATTTGCCGGCGTGGGCGGTCGGGCGTCAACTTTACTTTCAGGTTCATTCGGACAATATCTGGGTGCTTGGGCAGTTTGACCGCATTCGACTGGATCGCCCTGCGCACCAGATCGAGGATGTCTTCCTCTACGACTTTCCCTATGTCAGCGGCATTACAGCGCTCCTCATCTTCATCATGCTGCTCGGCGTCTACTTCTTTACGGAGAAGGAGCTGCGGGATATCTATCTGCGTCTGATCGTCGTCCTTTTCATCTTCTTTGTATGGATGCTCAGTGCGTCGAATCTCGTGCTCCTCTGGCTCGACTGGCCTGTATTCTGGTGGATCGTAGAGCTGGTGTCGTCCTACCTGATTCCGCTGAGTGCCAACTTACTGATCTACAGCATCATTGACGAGCCGTATAAAAGAAAAATTCTGCGGCTTTCCTCCGTTTATGGACTCATCCTCGCTCTTGCCGCTCTGCTTGAGATTCTGGGACAGAACGGCCTCTATCTCATGCGATTCTGCTTCTATCCCGCCCTTGCTCTATGCGGCCTCGTGACCGCATACTGGCTCTGGTTATGCTACAAACGCGGGAATCGGCGCTGTCGTTCGCTGCTTGTCGCTTTTGGAACGCTCTCTGCACTTGCCGTGGTCGACGGGCTCTCGTCCCAATATCGCATATTCGGTTGGCATACCTATTTTGTTCCCTTCGGCATCTATACGATCGGCTTCTTCATCGTACAGCTGATCTTGGAGCGTGCCGCGCATGAACGTTACCTCGCAGAGCTCTCTGCGAGCCTTGAAAACGAGGTCAGCGTCGTGACGAAACGCATGGAGGTTGATCCGCTCACAGGCGCGTTCAATCGCAACAAATTCCCTGCGGCGACGCGCGACTTCATGCGCATCTCCCTTGAAATCAAGGAACCGTTCGCCCTCATCATGTTTGACATCGACCACTTTAAGAACATCAATGACACCTATGGACACGATGTTGGCGACGTGGTGCTTGTGGGCTTTGCACAGACGATCAGCGCCTTCCTCGACCGCCGACACGTTCTCATCCGGTGGGGCGGTGAGGAGTTCATCCTGCTCTGTCTGCACTATGACGGCGCTCAGGCAGAGGCTTTTGCCAACGTAATTCGCGAGGCGGTTTCAGAGGCGCACATCCACCCATCGGATCAGGTGACGTGCAGCGGTGGTGTTGCCATCTGGTACGGTACAGCCGAGGATACGGTGGATCATATGGTAAAGCGCGCTGACACGGCGCTCTATCAGTCGAAGGAGAACGGACGCAACCGCATCACCTGCGAGCCGGACTGGCGGGAACATATGCCGCCGCGCCGCGCAAAGAAGCCGGAGCCCCAAAAGCCCTGTCCGACGGGGCATTCCGAGGAAAACGCGAAGGGCGGACGGGAGCGCAATACATAGGTGTTGCAGCTTTACCGCTGCGAAAAAAATTTTTTCTTGCGTCAGCGCTGATCTTATGCTATAGTCACTAGGTATGTGTGTGGATGGTCCGCTGGGCGGCATGAGCCGGCTATGAACGTCCGAGCGAAGGAGGAAAACATATGAATATCATCGAGGTTCTTGAGAAGGAGCAGCTCCGCTCCGACATCCCCGCATTTGCACCGGGCGACACGGTTCGCGTTCACGCGCGCATCGTCGAGGGCACGCGCGAGCGCATTCAGGTGTTCGAGGGCGTTGTCATCGCGCGTCAGGGTTCGGGCGTTCGTGAGACCTTCACGGTGCGCCGCATTGCGTCGGGCGTCGGTGTCGAGCGACTCTTCCCCGTGCATTCCCCGCGTATTGCAAAGATCGAGGTGACGCGCCGTGGCATCGTCCGCCGTGCGAAGCTCTACTATCTGCGTGGACTTACGGGCAAGGCGGCTCGCATTCGGGAAAAGCGCTAATCTGGCATGGATGGGGACTGCTGCGGCAGTCCCTATTTTTGCCTGTTTTTTCCTGTTTGTGAGGAGGTTTTTATGGAAAAGGAAACATCGACCGCGTCGGAGATCAAGGACTGGATTATATCCATCGTTGTCGCCGTCGCGCTTGCCATGTTCATCCGCACGTTTATCGTGGAGCTCTACGTCGTCGACGGCCCGTCGATGCGTCCGACACTCGAGTCGGAGGAGCGCCTCGTCGTCAATAAATTCATCTATCGTTTCCGCGTGCCGGAGAAGGGTGAAGTCCTCGTCTTCCAGTACCCGCGCGACCCAAGCCGCGACTTCATCAAGCGCGTGATTGCGACGCCCGGCGACACGATCGAGATTCGCGAGGGGCGCGTGCTCGTCAACGATCAGCTGCTGACCGAGGATTACATCCTCGAGAAGACACGCAGTGAGTTCCCGAAGATGACTGTGCCCGAGGGGCGCATCTTTGTCATGGGCGACAATCGCAACAACTCCGAGGACAGCCGCTTTGCCGACGTCGGCTTCGTGCCGTACGACCTCATCAAGGGTAAGGCAGTCCTCGTATTCTGGCCGATTTCTCAGTATAAGACGCTCTGACGGAGGAACGCAATGCGCTTTGTATCATGGAACGTCAACGGTCTGCGTGCCGCGCTCAAGAAGGGCTTTATGGAGTCCTTCAAGGAACTGGATGCCGACGCATTCTGCCTGCAGGAAACGAAGATGCAGGAGGGGCAGGCGATCCTCGATCTGCCCGGCTACGAGCAGTATTTCTACAGTGCGGAGAAAAAGGGCTACTCGGGCACGGCAATCTTTACGCGCCTAAAGCCTCTCTCGGTCAGCTATGGCATCGGCATAGAGGAGCACGACAATGAGGGGCGCGTCATCACGATGGAGTTCGAGGATGTCTACCTCGTCACCGTCTACACACCGAACTCGAAGAACGGGCTCCTGCGTCTCGACTACCGCATGGTCTGGGAGGATGCGTTCCGCGCATTCCTGCTCGACCTGCGCGCGAAGAAGCCCGTCGTCGTCTGCGGCGACCTCAACGTCGCGCATACGGAGATTGACCTCAAGAACCCGAAGAGCAACCGCCGCAATGCGGGCTTTACGGACGAGGAGCGCGGCAAGTTCACGGAGCTGCTCGCAGCGGGCTTTGTCGACACCTTCCGCGCACTCTATCCTGATCTGACGGGCGCGTACACGTGGTGGTCGTATCTGCGCCATGCACGTGAGACGAATGCGGGGTGGCGCATTGACTACTTCCTCGTCTCCGAGGAGCTGCGTGACCGCATCGCGGCGGCGGAGATCCATGCGGACATATTCGGGAGTGACCACTGCCCCGTATCATTGACGTTAAAATAAGGGAGATTCATGGCAACGCTAAAAGAAGAACTCGCGCGCGAAATCGAAAAGCGGCGCACATTCGCCATCATCTCACATCCTGACGCGGGCAAGACCACGCTCACGGAGAAGCTGCTGCTCTACGGGGGCGCAATCCATCTCGCCGGCTCGATCAAGTCGCGCAAGACGCAGCGCCACGCCGTCTCCGACTGGATGGAGATCGAAAAGCAGCGCGGCATCTCCGTCACCTCGTCTGTCCTCCAATTCGACTACGACGGCTATCGCATCAACATCCTCGACACCCCCGGGCATCAGGACTTCAGTGAGGACACCTATCGTACGCTGATGGCGGTGGACAGCGCCGTCATGATTATCGACGCGGCAAAGGGCGTTGAGGCGCAGACGCGCAAGCTCTTCCGCGTCTGTCGTCAGCGCGGCATCCCTATCTTCACCTTCGTCAACAAGCTTGACCGCTTCGGCAAGGCACCGCTTGACCTGATGGACGAACTCGAGAACGTGCTCGGCATCCGCTCCTATCCGATGAATTGGCCAATCGGCACGGACGGCACCTATCGCGGCGTCTACGACCGCGAGAAGAACCGCATCGAGCTCTTTGCCGAGGATGTGACGCACGGGCAGAAGACGCGCGTCTCCGAGGTGTTTGAGATGGATGATCCCGCGTGGAAGGAGCGCGTCGGAGAGGAGGCTGCCGCCGCACTCTTTGACGACATCGAGCTGCTGCGCGACGCGGGCGAGGAGTTCGACCGTGCAGCGGTGGATGCGGGCGAACTGACGCCGATGTTCTTCGGCTCGGCAATGACGAACTTCGGCGTGCAGAACTTCCTCGAGGAGTACATCCGCCTTGCACCGACGCCTGCACCGCGCATCTCCTCGGACGGTTTGATTGAACCCGACGATGAGAAATTCTCGGGCTTCGTCTTCAAGATACAGGCGAATATGAACCCCGCCCACCGCGACCGCCTTGCGTTCATCCGCATCTCCTCGGGCAAGTTCGACCGCAACATGAGCGTCTGGCATGCGCCCTCGGGCAAGCTCATCAAGCTCGCCCAGCCGCAGCAGTTCCTCGCGCAGGATCGCCAAATCATCGACACAGCGTATCCCGGCGACATTGTGGGGCTGTTTGACCCCGGCGTGTTCGGCATCGGCGACACGCTCTGTGACCCCGCGCACAAGTTCCGCTTCGAGGACTTCCCCGTGTTCCCGCCCGAGCGCTTTGCACGCGTCGCGGCAAAGGACACGATGAAGCGCAAGCAATTCGTCAAGGGCATCGAGCAGCTGACGCAGGAGGGGGCAATCCAGCTCTTCGAGCAGGTCGGTGCGGGACTCGACAGCTATATCGTCGGCACGGTCGGCACGCTCCAGTTCGAAGTGCTCGAGTACCGTCTGAAGAACGAGTACAACACGGAGATCACGATGCAGATGCAGCCGTTCGAGACGGCGCGCTGGCTCGCATTCCCCGACGGGCGCACGATCACGCCCGCCGATCTGCGCGGTGCAGATCGCGGCATGTTCGTCCACGATCGCAACGGCAACCCCGTCCTCCTCGTCAACAACGAATGGGCGCTCGGCTGGATTCGCGAGAACAACCCCGATCTGCAGCTCGGACAGGTACCGTTCGACCGCAAAGAGGCATGACAGCGACATAGAGACACAAAAGGGAGATTTCGCCATCTAGACGAAATCTCCCTTTTGTATGTGGGTATTGATGCTATACCTGCGCCCTCTCGGGAACTGCCTGAGATAATGTATTCTTGATGAATTGATTCAATGACAGATTTTTTCGCGTCGCTTCGAGCGCCAGTCGCCGATGAAGATCGCTCGGAATGCGGATATTAAAACTGCCCTTGAATTCTTTGTCGGGGTTCTTATGGAATTTTGCACAGGCATCGAGATAGTTGTCAATGCAGTCATGGAACGAAGCTGTCAGCTCATCGACACTCCTGCCGTGAAAGTTCAGCGAGTCATTGATGCCGAACACCTCGCCGACAAAGAGTCCGTCCTCCTCATCGAATGAAACTTTCGCGTGATAACCTTTGTACGTGAGCATGGTCTTGCCTCCTTAGCGTTCTCCAACTTCCTTCAAGAATTGGAGAACTTTCTTGATTTGATAACGATAAAGCTCTTTACCAGGATGTGGACCGTCGAATTGTACGATTCGTGTTGTCGCCGCATGAAAATATCCGATGCCGGAGCCTCGTCCGCCCTGAAATTTCTCACAGCCACATTTTTTCATCAAGGCATCGAGTTCGCGTACCGTAAAATTAGTGGGTGTCGGCATTCGTGTGAGTTTTTGGAGCAGCATTTCCTTTGTCGGCATGAACTTCACCTCAAATGGATTGTAACATAATGAATTGGAGAGAGCAACTGTTTTGTAGTTGCTCTCGCCGATTTACATAATTGTCGTCTTTACGAGATGAGGAAAACGTTTATCACCTCTGCATATGATGATTTACAAAGTCCTGCATCTCCTCGAGCGAGGCGATGCTTTCGGCGAGTTCGGGCAGGACGAGCGGGAAGACGTGGGGCATCTCGGGGTAGATGCTGAGCGTCACGGGCGTGCCGTCTGCCTGCGCCTTTTCTGCAAGCAGCTCGTCCTCTGTCAGGAAGAGCTCATAGCCGCCCGTCTGGATCAGCATGGGTGGGAGATTGCTGAGGTCGGCGTGAATGGGCGAGAGGCGCGGATCGTCGAGCGGGAGGCTGCCCGCATATGGAGGTCTAAGGTGAACGACTGCTCCGAGCGGAGTCCCCTTGCCGAGCGTCTTGTCCTTGTCGAAATTCCACGTACGAGACGTACCCGCCTTATGCTCGAAGTCTGCCCACGGCGAGGCAAGAACGAGCACAGCGGGCTGCGGGATGCCTTCGTCCCGCAGATAGATTGCAAGTTCGACTGCGAGATTGCCGCCCGCCGAGTCTCCGAAGAGGATGATGTCCTCAGGCGAGATTCCACGCGCAAGGAGTCCTTGATAGACCGCCGCTGCATCTTCGAGTGCTGCGGGATAGACGTATGGGGGCGCAAGACGGTATTCCACGCAGTAGACTTCCGCCGCATCGGTATACTCTTCCTGACGTACGGCAAACGCGCGGTAGAGATTCGTCAATCCGCCCATATAGCCACCGCCGTGGAGCTGCAGGAAGACGCGGCGAGTCTTCGGATGCGGAGGAGCAAGCCGTTCGACGGGCACATCTTCAATGATGAGCTTCTCATATGTCCAGCCCACAGGCGACGTGAACTCCTCTGCCTTTGCATTTTCGGGCGGATGAAAGAGCGCATCCATCTGCTCCTTGATGTAATCCTGCTTCGCCTCCCCCGTGAGCACGATGCCGCGCGTTTCAGGCGTATCGGATGCTTTGTCAAAAGAGCATTGCGGCAGGATCATAAGCCCGAGGACGAGCATGATACCGCTGATATATCGCTTCCAGTTGTTCATTGAAATCTTTTTATTTTCTACCCGCGGCAAAGGCGTCATCCGACCATGTGAGCAGGGTGTCCTCAATGATTGCCTCGTGTTCGTTTACGGTCTGCCCCTCGGAGGTGATGTGGAGGCTGTGTCCGTCCACGTAGGCGAGGACGATGTTGTAGGCGGGATTGACCGCCGTCTCCGCGCGTGCGCCGTAGTCGTTCTCGGCGGCGAGGTCACGCTCTGTGATGAGTGCGTGGAGGCTAGCCTCGAGCTCCGGTGTCCACGGGACGTAGCGCTCGCGGATGTCCTGATTGCGCCCGTCTGTGTACTCCTTGCCGACGAACTCGCCGAGGCAGGGGATGAAACTGTTTGGATCGATTCCTCTTGCCGTGAGCTCTTCCGATGAAAGAGCGTTCTTTGCGGGCGCATCGACGAGCCAGATCATGCGCATGAGTGTACCGTCTGCGACGGGATGGCGGAACTCCATCGAGAGGAGCTGAATGCTGCTCGTGGCGGGAGCTCTCTCGACCACCTGTTGTGAGGGTGCTGCTTCAGGCGCGGCTTGCGCGCATACCGCGCCAAATAGCAGGAATGGGGCGATCAGGAGGGCGACGCGGCGGTGCCTGTTTCTGCGGGAGCTGTGCATGAGCTTCTCCTTTTCATCCAAAGAGGTCGTTCAGTGCCTCGGTCATGGTCGGGTGGGTGTAGATGGCGGAACCGAGCGCGTGCGCCGTGATGCCGTGGTCGATTGCCGCCTTCATGAGGTTGATCATCTCCTGCGACTCGGGGCAGAAGAAATGTGCGCCGAGAATCGTATCGGTCTTCGCGTCGATGACAGCTTTGAGCAGACCTGCGGGTTTCTTGTAAACCTGCGCCTTCGGGATGGCGGCGACCTCGAGGCGCGCAATGCGCACGTCAAAGCCTGCTGTACGTGCCTCCTCCTCGGTCATGCCGACGCGAGAGAGGGGCGGATCGAGGAAGACGGAGTAGGGGACTGCGCCGCGATTCTTTGTTGTGCGTGTGCCCTCTCCTGCGAGCTGATCCTTTACGATGCGGAAATCGTCGAGGGAGATGTAGGTGAACTGCAGCCCGCCCGTGACATCACCCATCGCCCAGATATGCGGGACGCTCGTGCGGAGGTGCTCGTCGACCTCCACCGCGCCGCGCACCGTCTGCCGCACACCTGCCGCTGCAAGGTTCAGTGCCTCCGTGTTCGGGCGGCGTCCCGTGGCGATGAGGACGGCGTTTGCCGCGAGCGTCTTTTCACCAGCTGCCGTTTCGACAATGACGTTTGCACCTGCAGCGCCCTCCTCGATGCGTGTGATCTTCGCGCCCGTCAGGATGTGAATGCCGCGATCATTCATCTGCTGCAGGACGCGCGCGGAAATCTCGCTGTCCTCGCGCGGGATGAAGGCATCGCCGTCCTGCACCACCGCGACGGAGGAGCCGAAGTTCTCGTAGTAGGAGGCGAATTCCAGCCCGATGTAGCCGCCGCCGATGATGACGAGCTTTTCGGGCAGGTCGTCCAGCTCCATCATCGTCTCGCTCGTGTAGACGTGCGTGCTCTCTGCCGCGCCCGGGATCGGCGGGACGAAGGGGACTGCGCCCGTGTTGATGAAGATGCGCTCCGCGGTGATGCTCTGCTCCCCGTCTGCCGTCGTCACAGAGACCGTGTGCGCATCCACAAAGCGCGCCTCTCCGTCGATGACGATAGCACCTGTTCCCGTCACCTTTGCGTAGTTCTTCTCGCGCAGCATTGCCGTCAGGCGGCGTTTCTCCGCGATGGCGGCGCGATAGCGCTCCGCCTTTGCCGCAAAGTCCCCGCCGATCTCCGCCGAGAGACGCGCGCTGTATTCGAGGGACTTCGACGGGATGCAGGCGACGTTGATGCAGGTGCCGCCGTAACGCTCCTTCGAGCGCTCGACGAGTGCGACACTCTCGCCCTTTTTCGCGAGGAAGCCAGCGAGGGTCTTGCCCGCCTTGCCAAATCCGATGATGAGATTTTGATATGATGTGTTCTGCATGGTATGCTCCGTTTCTGTTGAACGTTGTATGACTGCTACCATTATAGCATTTTCTGACACTCATGAAGAGAAATATTGTGGAAAAAATGTGCGTCTCATTTACAAATTCGTGGATTCCTCCTATAATGATAGAGAATTATTCTCTGTCATGGAAAGGAGCGGACTATGCTGACGCATGCAATACTGACACCGCATACAGAACTCCTGCTGCAGCACGATCTGTTCGAGGGAATCCCCGCAGAAGCTCTGCCGGAACTTCTGAATGCGCTCGGTGGCGAGCTGAAGCGTTATGCGGCAGGCACAGACATCATGCGCATGGGGCGTGCGCCGATTGTGACGGGCATCATCCTCACAGGTGCAGTCGAGGTGTCCTTTCTCAACGAGAACGCCGATCAAATTGACATGAGCATCTTCGAAGCCGGAAAGAGTTTCGGCGAGACGATGGAGGGTGCGAACCTTTCGGCGAGCCGTATGTTCGTGAAGGCGTTGCGCGACACGGTGATCCTGCGGATTTCATTCCGGCAGCTCTATGCGCGGACAGAGTGCAGCGACCCACATCTCTGGCGGTTCACGCTGAATATGCTGCGGCGCATCTCGCAGAAGGGGATCTTCTATCAGCACAAGATCCGCATCATGGGGCAGAAGAGCATCCGTGCAAAGCTCAGCGTCTACCTGCAGGCAATCGCGGGCGAGGACGGCGCGGGGCTGCGCGAGATGAATCAGACGCAGCTCGCGCGCTATCTCGGCGTGGAGCGCAGCGCACTCAGCCGTGAGATGAGCCATATGCGCGACGAGGGGCTGATCGACTATGATCGCAAGACGCTGCGCGTTCTGCAGCCGGATTTTTTGGCGCTGTAGAAAACGAAAAGGGTGCTGCACGAAACTTTTGGGCTTCGTGCAGCACCTGTTTTATCGGAGAAGGGGCGCCCCTTCCACCGCTTGCGCGGTTCCCCTCCCCCGCTTCGGCGGGGGAGGCTTTAGATGAGACTCAGACCATCTCTTCGGGATGGAATACCTCGTCGAATTTCTCAGCCGTGAGGAAGCCGAGGGCAACGCACGCCTCCTTGAGGCTGATGTTCTCGTCGAACGCCTTGTGCGCGGTCTTTGCAGCGTTCTCGTAGCCAATGTACGGGTTCAGCGCCGTGACGAGCATGAGCGAGCGATGCAGGTTCTCGTGCATCTTCTCGCGGTTCGCAGTGATGCCCGTGACGCAGCGATCATTGAACGACTTGATGGAGTCGGTGAGCAGCCGCGCGGACTGGAGGAAGTCGTAGATCATGACGGGCATGAAGACGTTCAGCTCGAAATTGCCCTGCGAGGCGGCGATGCCGATGGCGGCGTCGTTGCCCATGACCTGCACGGCAACCATCGTGACAGATTCGCACTGGGTCGGGTTGACCTTGCCCGGCATGATGGAGCTGCCCGGCTCGTTGGCGGGAATCGTAATCTCGCCGAGACCGCAGCGTGGACCTGCCGCGAGCCAGCGGATGTCATTTGCAATCTTCATCATATTCGCTGCGAGACCTTTCAGGCCGCCGTGTGCAAAGACGATTGCGTCCTTGCTCGTGAGCGCGTGGAACTTGTTCGGTGCAGTGACGAAGCTCTTGCCCGTCAGCTCGCTCGCTGCCTGTGCCACGGCGACATCGAAGCCCTTCGGCGTGTTCAGCCCCGTGCCGACAGCCGTGCCGCCGAGCGCGAGCTCGTGGAGGAAGGGGAGTGATGCCTGCAGCTGCTTCTTCGACTGCTCGAGCATGGCGAGCCAGCCGCTAATTTCCTGCGTGAAGGAGATAGGCACTGCATCCTGCAGATGGGTGCGCCCTGTCTTGACGATGCCCTCGTTTTCCTTCATGAGGCGACGGAAGGTGTTGGCGAGGAGGTCGATGCTCGGGAAGAGCCCGTCCTCGATTGCAATGACGGCAGCGATGTGCATCGCGGTCGGGAAGGTGTCGTTCGAGCTCTGCGACATATTGGAGTGATCGTTCGGATGGAGGATCTTCTCGCCCGCGATTTCGTTGCCGCGGTTCGCGATGACCTCGTTGACGTTCATGTTCGACTGCGTTCCGCTGCCCGTCTGCCAGACCGCAAGCGGGAAATGCTCTGCGAGTTTGCCCGCGATGATCTCATCGCACGCCGCCTTGATGGCATCGAGGCGCTTCTCGTCGAGCTTGCCGAGCTTATTGTTTGCAATCGCGGCGGATTTCTTCAGAATGCCGAATGCGTGGATGATCTCGGCGGGCATCTTCTCAATGCCGATGGGGAAGTTCTCGAAGCTGCGCTCCGTCTGCGCCGCCCAATACTTGTCTGCGGGCACCTTGACTTCGCCGAGGGAATCATGTTCGATGCGATACTCCATTTGGATTGTCCTCCTTAAATTCATAGTAGAGAGAAAAATCTGCTAATGACAGTATAGCACAAAAAAGTGAAAATGAGAATATTTATCTTGATATTTTCTGTAAAATTCCGCGTGCGGTGATGCCGATGAGTATGCCCGTGAGTATGCCGACGATGCCAAGCACGGGCGCATAGACGAAGAGTGCCGTGGTTTCCAAGACTGCGGCGGCGACAAGCAGCTGCGCCATATTGTGTAGGAAGCCACCCGCCGCACTGATGCCGATGATCGAGAGCTGCGTGTATCGTTTCAGCAGCACCATTGCTGCAAAACTCGCCACGCCGCCTGCGAGGCTGTAGATCATGGGGGCGAGTCCGCCGCCGAACGCAGAGGCGAGTACGATGCGCAGCGTGAGCATGAGTGCCGCATCGCGTGCGGGGAGCAGATAGAGCGCAATCAGAGTGACGATGGCAGCGAGCCCGAGCTTTGCGCCGGGGACGGGCAGCGGCAGGGGCAGGAATCCCTCGATGATAAAGAGAATGAGCGAGAGCGCCGTGAGCAGCGCAATGCGCGTGATCCGTTGAAGTCTGTTCATATCATTTCACTTCGATCAGGAGCTTGTGCGGCAGGCAGGCGATCACGTCGCCCTTTTGCGATGCCGCACCCGTATGCACACAGACGAGATCGGGGCAGTCGGCGTCAATGACGGCGATCGTCTCGCCCTCAATGCGGATGATGTTCTCGCCATCCTCGTCAGAGATTCGGATCTCCTCCGTGCCCGTATGTCCTGTGAGTGGGATGTCATAGAGCTCGACATTGTTCTGCGTAATGACGGCGTGGCGTGTTTCACTGTCCGCGTGCGTGAAAAAAAATACGGCGCCGATCCCGCAGAGGAGGAGCAGCGCGCCGATGAGCATGAGGTCGTTCTTCTTCATTGGAGTTCCCTGCCTTGACGAATGTTTTCAATAACAGTACAATAGCTTTTAGATGCCGCGTCCGAGTTCACGCTGCCAGTAGGCAAGGTCGGGTTCATTCAGCGGCAGGTCGATGGTCTGGCCGTTGTCGTAGTAAAAGCGCACGCGGATGCCCGTCGCCTTGCGGATGGCGGGGAGGCTCGCGCGCGGCAGCTCGACGAAGAATTTGTTTTCGTTCTTGTAGGGGCTGTCCGCCTCGGGAACGGGACGCGGCGTGTATTTCGTCGCTGCCTTCATCTCCCATGCGGCGCCGTCTGTGTAGAGGATGACATCGGGCAGGAGTTTTGCCTCGTCGAAGCGGTAGTCCCAGAGTGCAAGGGTCGCACCCTCGAGCCGCCCCTCGCCTGTGTAGGATGCCTGAAAGTCGATGCGCGCATACGCGGAGAGACTGCGCGCAGAGCGATGGTCGATCTGATAGGTGTAGGAGAGACCGAAGATGCCGACGAGGATGAGGATGAGTGCGACGAGGATGACGAGCTGGCGGAATATATGCTGCATGCGGTGCCTCCCTTCGATGAATCGTTTCGGGGTATTATAACATAGGGGAAAGCGCTTTGTCAGCTGATAAAACACAGGGAATACAGGAGGGGGACGAAATGGCGGTAAAGCTGTTTGTATCGGATCTGGACGGGACGATGCTGCCGGACGGCAATGTGGTCTCGGCGGAGAATATAGCGGCGGTGCGCCGTGCGACGGAGGCGGGCGTTGTCGTGACAATCGCAACGGGGCGCATGTTCGAGGCGGCACTGCCCGTTGCACAGGCGCTCGGCGTGGACGTGCCAATCATCTCGTACAACGGCGGGCTCATCAAGAGCCCGAGCGGGCGTGTCTACGAGGAGCATACGATTGATGCGGTGCTTGCACATGACATCATCGCGTTCTGTCAGGCGCGCGACTGGTATATCCAGACCTACAGCGGCGGCGTTCTGCGCTATGTCGAGGCGTGCGACGAGTCACGCTTCTATGAGAATTCGCAGAAGATCTCGGGGGTGGCAGTCGGCTGGGACGGGCTTTTTGCACACACGGCGGGCAACTGCAAGCTGCTCCTCGTGACCGAGGGACGCGATGTGACGCTCACGCGCTCGGAGGCGGTGCTTGCAGCATTCGGCGATCGGGTGGATGTGACGCGCTCGGCGGACTGCCTCATCGAGATCGTGCCGAAGGGAATCTCCAAGGCATCGGCGCTGACATCGCTTGCCGCAAAGCTCGGCATCGCCATTGAGGAGACGATGGCGATCGGCGATGCATACAATGATCTGCCCATGCTGAAGGCGGCGGGCAAGAGTGTTGCTATGGGCAATGCCTTCCCCGCGGTCAAAGAGGAGGCGGACTACGAGACGCTCTCTTGCACGGAGAACGGGCTTGCAGCGGCGATCTATCACTATGTGCTCGGCATGGGCGCGGATGCGCCCGTGCCGATGAAGGGCTGAGTTATGGCGATCAAACTCATTGCGCTCGATCTGGACGGAACGCTCCTGACATCGGACAAGAAGATCACGACGCGCACAAAGGACATCCTTGCGCGTGCAATGTCGCGCGGCGTCACGGTGACGATTGCGACGGGGCGCATGCTGCGCTCGGCGCTCTACTTTGCGCGCCTGCTTGCCTCGGATGCGCCCGTCATCTGCTGCAACGGTGGCTATGTCGGAAAAGCGGAGGAGGAGCCCGTCTTTGCATGCTATTTCGATCCTGCTCTGACGCGCGAGTTTCTGACATTTGCCTACGAGCGCGACTGGTACGTGAACTGGTATATCGGCACGGAGATTTACGCGCCTGAGTACCGCGAGGAATACTTTGCCGCCTACCGCACGACGGCGCATTTCACGGTGAATGGCGTCGGCAGCGACTACCTGCGCTATACGGAGAACGTGCCGCAGTTCGTCCTGCGCGAGCTAGACGAGGGCATCGGCTCCTATGTGCATGCGGTGCAGGAGCGCTTCGGCGATCAGCTCGTGCCGCAGCAGAATACGGGCACGAGCGTCGATATCAACCCGCCCGGCATCAACAAGGCGGTCGGCGTGCAGGCGCTCGCGGATGCGATGGGGCTGACCCTCGACGAGGTCATGGTTGCGGGCGATGCGGACAATGACTATGAGATGCTCGAGATGGGCGCGTTCTCCGTTGTGCCTGAGAACGGCCTTCCGGGCGCAAAGGAACGCGCGCGTTATATAACGGCGTCGAACGACGCGAACGGAATTGCGCTCGCGATTGAGAAATTCGTACTGTGAGGTGATACTATGGCAGACGTGAAACGTGCGGTGGAGAAGTTCCGCCCCGTGATCGTGACGGGGCTGTCGGGCGGCGGGAAGTCGCTTGCGGCGCGCTATATGGAGGATCTGGGCTATTTCTGCGTGGACAATCTGCCCCCCGTCTTCATTCCGAAATTCATCGATCTCTGCCGTGAGACGCACGGGCAGATCAGCCGCGCGGCGATTGTTGTGGACACGCGCAGCCGCGAGTTCTTTGACGACTTTGTGCGCGTTCTCGGCGAACTGGATGCGGGGGATGTTGCCTATGAGCTCCTCTTTATCGAGGCGTCCGACGACGTCATCATCCGCCGCTACAAGGAGACACGCCGTCCCCACCCGCTCGCGCCGGATGCGCGCATCTCGGAGGGCGTGACGCGCGAGCGCGGGCAGCTCGCAGAGATCCGTGCACGAGCAACGCAGCTGATCGACACCTCCCGTCTGCGCAAGGCTGAGCTGCGCGATATTATCCGCCAGCACTACGATACGCCGGGCAAGGATGCGGAGATGAATGTCAATATCCTCTCCTTTGGCTTCAAGTACGGAATCCCGCTCGACGCCGACCTCGTCTTTGATGTGCGATTTCTGCCGAATCCGTTCTATGTCGACTCGCTGCGCAACAAGAGCGGCACCGTTCCGCAGGTCTCCTCCTACATCGAGTCGTGGGATGTGACGCAGAAATTCGAGCAGTACCTCGATGGGATGATTGACTTTCTCCTGCCGCAGTATGTCAAGGAGGGAAAAAGCCAGCTTGTCATTGCCATCGGATGTACGGGCGGCATGCACCGCAGCGTCTTTATCGCAAAGCATCTCTACGATCGGATCAAGGGGAGCTATGCGGCGCATCTCGAGCATCGTGACCTCATGAAGAACGAGGTACATGAACACGTGAGCGAGGGCTAGTTCATGCATCTCATCAAATGGCTCTACCCGGGGATGGGCTTCAAGCGCTGGCTCTTCGTCTTTGCGATTGGAACGCTCTGTGTCGGACTCGGCGCTGCGCTCATCTTCAACTACAAATACATCGACAGCATCGAGGAGGCGATCTTCCGATTCGTCTATACGTGGCAGGGCAGCTATGACTACGGCTTCACGGCGATTGCGGGGACGGCGGTTGCGCTCCTCGGCAGCGGGCTCATGCTGCTCGCTACGCGACACATCATCCGCTCCGTCATCACAGCGCTGATGCCTGAGGGTACATCGGCGCGCCTCGTCGATCTCGTCTATGAAAAGACGCGCCTCAGCCGCGGCCCTGCGGTCACCGTGATCGGCGGCGGACACGGCCTCTCTGTCCTCCTGCGCGGGATCAAGGAGCTCACGAGCAATGTGACGGCGGTGGTGACGGTCGCAGATGACGGCGGCTCATCGGGCCGCCTGCGCGAGGAGCTGGGTATCATTCCCCCCGGCGATCTCAGAAACTGCCTCGTTGCGCTCGCCGACACCGAGCCGCTGATGGAAAAACTCTTTCAGCATCGCTTCGAGGGGCGGAGTAATCTCGCGGGTCACAGCTTTGGCAACCTCTTCCTCGCGGCGATGGCGGAGGTCACGGGCGATATGGAGACGGCGCTGCGCGAGTCCTCGAAGGTTCTCGCGGTCAAGGGGCGTGTGCTCCCCGCCTCGAAGCAGTCCGTGCGCCTCGATGCGATCCTCGAGGATGGCACTGTCGTCGAGGGCGAGTCCCACATCCCGGAGGTGCCGGGGCGTATTCGCCGCGTTCGCCTTCATCCGCAGGATGTTGCGCCAGTGCCGTCCGCACTCGAAGCGATTCGCACGGCGGATGCAATCATCCTCGGTCCCGGCAGCCTCTACACGAGCATCATGCCGAACCTCCTTGTGAATGGCGTGGCGGAGGAGTTGCGAAAAAGCCGTGCGCTCAAGATCTACATCTGCAACGTCATGACGCAGCCCGGCGAGACGGACGGCTATACGGCGTCCATGCACGCGGAGGCGATCATCAAGCACGCGGGGCGTGGGGCGATCGACTTTATGCTCGTCAACAGCGCACCGATCTCGGATGAGCTGCGTGAAAAGTATGCGGCGGAGGGCATTGTGCCCGTCGCCGTGGACGAGGCGGAAATCAACGCGCTCGGCATCGGCTTTGTTGCGGCAGACATCATCAATCAGTCGGATGCCGTGCGGCATGACCCCGATAAGCTGAGCCGCAATGTCATGCGCATGATCTACGATTTTCGGGTGAGCTGAGATGCCGTCGTTCGCCTCGGATGTAAAGAATGCGCTCTCGCGTACGGATACTGAGCGTGAGTGCTGTCAGACGGCAGAGCTTGCCGCACTCCTGCGCATGGGTGCGTCGATGGTAACGGACGGGGAGCACGGCCTCGGGCTGCGGTTTGAGGCGGCGAGTGCCGCCGTCGCGCGCCGTGTGATCCGTCTCTTGCGTACGATGGACACAGGAATCGAGACCTCGGTCGCAATGGAGCGCACGCCGCAGCTGCGACGGCGCACGTACATCGTCAATATCACAGCAGGAGAGGCTGTCACGCCGCTCCTCACGCGCCTCGGCTTCCTCGAGGCGGGGACGCTGCGCGCGGGTACGGATATGGAGCTGATCCGCAAGAAATGCTGCCGTGCGGCCTATCTGCGTGGCGCATTCCTCGGCGGCGGCAGTGTCAACCGTCCCGAGGCGAGCTGTCATCTCGAGATCACGGCGAAGAGCGCGACGATGGGGCGTGCGCTTCACACGCTCCTGCGGCGGTTGCATTTCCCCGTCGGCTTGACCGATCGGCGTGACACCTACGTGGTCTACCTCAAGGAAGGCGATGCCGTCATGGACTTCCTCGCCCTGATCGGTGCGGAGGAGGCGGCGGAGGAGATCGAGGTCGCACGCAACCTCAAGGAGGTACGCGCGCAGGTGAACCGTCTCGTCAATGTGGAGACGGCGAATCTGCAGCGTGCCGTGGATGCTGCGGCGCAGCAGCTCGCTGCAATCGAGCGCCTTGCATCGACGGGGCGCCTTGCGGCGCTCTCCGAGGATCTGTGCGAGACGGCAGAGATGCGCCGTGCGCATCCCGAGGTCAGCATGGCGGAGCTTGCGGCGCTCTGCCACATCAGCAAGTCAGGCATGAGCCACCGCCTGCGGAAGATCTGCAGGGCGGCGGAGGAGGTATAGAGATTTGATCAGAGGAATCGCGCGGTTGCTTTCAAAGGGGATGCCGCTACCCGTGCTCCTGTTCTTGGCATTTGTGGCGTGGGTGCTGACCGCAGAGCCGCCGGCGGGTTTTCCCATCCTCGAGTATCACATGGTTACAGAGAACCCGCGTCCCGGTGCAGAGAAGTACGTTGTGCCGCCTGCGGACTTTGCCGAGCAGCTCGACTACCTCGCGTCGGAGGGCTATACGACGATCACGCCGCAGGACTACGCGCGCGCACGCAAGGGCAAGCAGACGCTGCCGGAGAAGCCCGTCATCCTTTCTTTTGACGACGGTTATGAGGACAATCACCGCGTCGTCCTTCCCATGCTCGAGGAGCGCGGCATGAAGGCGGTGTTCTATGTGGTGACGAATGATATCGGTCTCCCCGGCTATATGACATGGGATAATCTCTTTGACATGGAGCGGCGCGGCATGGAGATTGGCAGCCACACGGCGAACCACATTCCGCTGACGACACTGCCTCCCGAGAAACAGCGCGAGGAGCTGCGGCTCTCAAAGCTGATGCTTGAGTGGAAGGGGCTGAAAACCATCTATAGCTTCTCCTATCCGACGGGGGCGTATGATGCGGGGATTGTTGCGATGCTTGCCGAGGAGGACTACCTGACAGCGGTGACGGGTGAGGCGGGGCTGAACAATGTGGAGACGAATCCGTATCTCCTGCACCGTGTCAACATCCCACCGCCGCATTTCGGACTGACGGAGTTTCGTCTGCGCCTCATGAAGGCGGACATCGCTGCACGACTGGATGTGCGGCTCTCACAGCTGCCGGACGGTGTGCGCACGGGCATCGAGACATTGCGGGCAAAGCTGCGCGGAGATGAATGAAAACGAAGGGAATGCAACAAAGGGAAATGAATAAGGGAATATTTCAGAAAATGGCGGCGCTCACGCTCGCCCTCGCCTGTACAGCGGGGCAGGCACTCGCTGCACAGCACGGGGAAGGTACAACAATCATGCGCGAGCGTGGTACGGCGCAGGCGAATATTCGTGACCGCGTTGCGAGCATCCTGGGTTCGACGGAGCCGCCCCGCAATCGCGTCTTTTCGCCGGGCACATCGCGCCTCATGCGCCTCTGGCCTGTGGAGTCCTACGATACAGGTGGTACGTTGCTCTTCTCGGACAGTCCGGAATACGTGAAGGAGGTTGGCATTCTCTACCGCGATACGGTGACGGGTGACGCGCGTGTCCTCTACTATCATCTGAACGATACCGCGCAGCCGAAGAAGGTCGCAGTTGTCCTCGAAACGGAGGCGGATCTTGCGACTGTCACGGTGACGCGCGGCGCGGCAGCTGCACCGAGCACGGACTATCTGCACGTCGGAAAGACAACACAGATCGGCTATTTTGACACGCGCGAAATGAACGAGCACATCTATGTGACGAAGGAGCGCCCGCGTCTCCTGGTGCCTGAGATGGACACGACCGTGCTCGCACCGGGACAGCTTGTCTACGGCGTCTATGATTTCCACGCGAATGCACCTGTGCGCGTCTCCGTTATCATGTACGGGGCGGATGTCGATCCCTTCGCCTTCCTGCGCATTGCACGCGTGCTGCCACGCGATGAGATTGCACTGCGCGGCACGTTCCGGGGGATGAACCGCGTTATCACGGCGCAGAAAACCTACCGCCCGGCGGTGGACGGCGCGGTCTACTTTCCAATTGGCGACAATGTTCACGATGTCTATCGCCGCGGCATCGACGCAACGGACGGCTCGCCCGTTGTGAACTACGGCAACTATGGCATTCTCTATCAGATCAATATACCGACGACGGGGCGCGATAACACACGCTATTTCCTGAGTCCGCTGGGTGGCGTCTATGCGGGCGCGATGCGCGCGGAGAACGGGGCGAAGCGATCCCTTGTGCAGACACCTGCAACGCGTGGCTACTTCGGCGATCAGACACTGCCGGAGCCGCCGAATGTGGCAGAGGCGCGCGAGGAGGGGCTGCTCTTCCTCACGCAGTATACGGAGCTTGCCGATCTCGGTACCTATACAAGCGCGCAGCCGGTGTCCTTCGAGTATTCACCGCCGGGCGCATCGAACCTTCCGGTGAACATCATTCTCATGCCTGAGAAATGAAGAATTTACACAGATAAATTTTTCATCTGAGAAGGGTTTTTCTTATGTACGTTGAATAAAAACATAGCAAGAGTACAACGAAATCATTCATATCCGGGTGGATCAGGGAGGAAGCAAAACATGGCAGAAGAGACGAAGATTGACCACGAGCGCCTGCTCACCGCGATTGAGCAGATCGCAACCTCGACGCAGACGGTCTACGAGGCGATCGAGCAGGTCGCAAAGAGTGCGACGGAGCTGGCGAGCGCAGGACAGGAGTCCGTGAAGCAGGCGAAGTTCCTGCAGGAGCGCAACGCCGACACGATCAAGGTCATCGACTTCATCACGAATATCGCGGGTCAGACGAATCTGCTCGGACTGAACGCGGCCATCGAGGCGGCGCGCGCGGGCGAGCAGGGGCGCGGATTCGCCGTTGTCGCAGAGGAAGTGCGCAAGCTTGCCGAGCAGTCGCGTGAGGCGACGGAGCGCATTCAGGTGACGCTGAATGAGATGAACCGCGCCGTCGAAGATATCTCGAAGTCGATCGAGACGACCGGCTCCATCAGCGAGCAGCAGGCGGCATCGACGCAGGAGATCACGGCGAACCTCTCGCGCGTGACCCGTGCGGCGGACGAGCTGAAGGACTATATCAAGAATCTCGCCTGATACGGAACAAAAAAACCTCCCGCAATCGAACGGGAGGTTTTTCTATGCCCTTACTTCTTCTTCTCTTTTTCCTTTGCGCGCGCCTTTGCCGCCTTTTCCTTCGCCTTTGCCTTGTCGCTGACCTTCTTATCCTGCTGGTACTTCGCGTAGTCGACGCCCATGCTCGCCAGCTTGTGCTTGATCGTCATGATCGGGTGGCGCAGGAACATGCCGCGCTGCGTGCCTTTCATGATCGTGAGGAAGTCCTGCGTTGCCTTCGCACCGAAGCACGGGCGGTCGCAGCGGTCGCAGATCGGCTTTGTGATGCCGTAGGGGCAGCGGTCGATCTTCGTGAAGACCGTGGCGAGGAGCGCTGTGCAGGCGGGGCACAGCTTGCCGCCCTTCGGGCTGTGGTGCTTGCTGCAGTATACACCGAAGGTCTTGCGGATGTTCTCCTTCTCCTTCGGGATGTTGTTCTTGAGTTCGGGCGGTTTGCGCTTCGGGAGGAAGCGTGAGAAGATGCTCATGCGATTCACCTGTGCTTTCGTCTTATATGTGGAAGTGTGTTTCTCTCCATTTCGTCATTTTACCGATTTTTTAAGGAAAAAGCAAGGGAGAAGTCTGCGTGACTTTTTGAGGGAAATGGGGTACAATGAACGCAGTCAGAGGACAGGAGGGTGCGATGCGGACAGATGAGAGACGACGTTCACAGGGCTATCAGCGAGTGGATGACCAGCCCGTAGAGGGGCTCGAGGAGGGGCAGCTGCGCAGGCTGCTGACGAATACGATCGACACGATCGAGGACAATAAGACGCAGATCTTCGACATCTACCAGAATACGCGTAATGAGGTGGACGACGCGCGGCAGCGGCTCGCGGAGCTGAAGCAGCGCGTTGCGGAGAGCATCGAGCGCGTGGATGCGCTCGCGGCGGACGAGCAGCGGGCGAAGCAGAAGCTCGCCGAGGTGAGTCGGAATTTCGCAGAGCATACGGAGGATGAGATCCGCAAGACCTATGAGGCGGTCTCCATCATCCAGATCAATCTCGCGATCGAGCGCGAGAAGGAGCAGTCCATGCGCGTGGAGCGCGACAAGCTCGAGATCCGCCTGCGCTACCTGCACAATGTCGTGGCACGTGCGGAGCATATGGCGCTCTCCATCGGCTCCGTGCTCAGCTATCTCAGCACACAGGTCAGCGGTGTGCTCTGGAAGATCGAGGCGGTGCAGAAGGATAAATTTGTCGGCGCGCGCATCATCAAGGCGACGGAGGAGGAGCGCTACCGCATCTCGCGCGAGATTCACGACGGTCCCGCGCAGGATCTCGCGAATGTGCTCTTCACGACGACGATTACGGAGCGCCTGATGGATCAGGATATGGCGGAGGCAAAGAAGACGCTCGTGGAGCTGCGCGAGGAGATTCGCAAATGCCTCACGGGCGTACGGCAGATCATCTTCGATATGCGTCCGATGGCGCTTGATGATCTGGGGCTCCCACAGGCGGTGGAACAGCTCATCCGTCTCTTCGGTGAGCGCGGGAAGCTGCGCGGGACGTTCAGCCTTGAGGGGACGCATTACATACTGCCGAAACATGTGGAGATTGCGGTTTTCCGCATTGTGCAGGAGGCGCTGAATAACGTCGTCCACCATGCCAAGACGGACAAGGTGCGCGTGCGCATGCGCTATACGGAGCAGGCGCTGTCTGTGCTCATCGCCGACGACGGGGTCGGCTTTGACCCGACCCGCCTGCCCGAGGAGCCGGAACAGACAGAGGAGATGGATGACGCGCTCGATATGGAGACGCAGCGCCGTCTGCGGGGGCGTCATTTCGGCGTGATCGGCATGGAGGAGCGCGCGAAGCTCATCGGCGCGGCGATTCAGATCATCTCTGCGCCGAATCAGGGGACAAAGGTGCATCTGCGCGTCGAGAACCGCATGGTGGAGGAAAATTGAACGCGCCGCTCGCAGAGGCTGTGCTTCGCTACGCGGGGCTTGGCGTCGCTCCCTTCCATACGCCGGGGCATAAGGGCGGGCGCGGGGCGCATCCCATGCTGCGGCGCTTCTTTACGGAGGAGGGGCTGCGCGCCGATGTCTCTCTCTCGGCGGAGCTGGACGATCTCCATGCGCCGACGGGCTGCATTCGTGCGGCGGAGACTCTGGCGGCAGAGGCGTACGGTGCGGATGCGGCGTACTTCATGGTGAACGGGACGACGGGCGCGATTCACACGATGCTGATGGCGGCGCTGGCGCCGGGTGACGTCCTCCTCGTGCCGCGCAATGTGCATCGCTCCATTGTGGGGGCGATGATCCTCGCAGACGTGCGCCCCATCTACATGCAGCCCGAGATCGACACGCGGCTCGGCATTGCGATGGGCGTGTCCCTCGCTGCAGTGGAGCGCGCCGTGTGGGAGCATCCAGAGGCGCGCGCGGCGCTCCTCGTCTATCCAACGTACTACGGCGTGGCGACGGAGCTGGAGAGAATTGCGGACTTCCTGCACGCGCATGATATGCTGCTGCTTGTGGATGCGGCGCATGGGGCGCACTTTGCCTTTTCCGATGAGCTGCCGCCGTCCGCCATGGAGGCAGGTGCGGATCTCTCGGCGGAGAGCACGCATAAGCTGCTCGGTTCGCTGACGCAGACATCGATGCTGCTCGCACGCGACGGGCGTGTGCCGGCGGAGCGTATTCGGGCGGCATCGGGGATTATGCAATCCACGAGTCCAAATGAGATTCTGCTTGCCTCGCTTGATCTCGCACGTGCGCAGATGGCGGCGGACGGGCGGGAACGCCTTGCCGCCGCGATTTGCTGCGCAGATGAGCTGCGTTGCCGCATCAACGAGATCCCGGGGCTTTGGTCGTTCGGTGCGGAGTATATGGGCGGGGCAGGGCGTCTTGCGCTTGATCCGCTGAAGATCACGGTGCAGGTCACGGGACTCGGACTCTCGGGCTTTGCGGCGGAGGCAGAACTGCGGCAGCGCAATATCGCGTGCGAGCTTGCCGACGCGCGAAATGTGCTGCTTCTCCTGTCCTATGCGGACGGAGCGCGTGAGACGGAGCGGATTTTTGCGGCGCTGCGGGATATGGCGGCATCGTGTGCGCCAATGTGCACCTCGCGTGGCGCGGCGTCGTTTTTAGCGCTGCTGCCGATTCCAGAGACTGCACTTGCACCGCGCGATGCGTATTTTGCACGCGGTGAGCGTGTTCCGGCGGAGCGCGCCGAGGGGCGGATTGCGGCGGAGACGATTGTGTTCTATCCGCCGGGCATTCCCGTACTTGTGCCCGGTGATCGGATCGATGCAGAGGCGCTTCGCTATCTCGGTGCAATGAAGGCAATCGGCGCACGTGTAGTGGGGGCGGCGGACGCATCGCTTGCGACAATTATGGTCATTGCGGAAGGGTAATATGGCAAACGGAAAACTCTTTATCATCGAGGCGGGAGACGGCTCGGGCAAGGAGACACAGACGCGGCTTTTAGCCGAGCGGCTTATGCGTGAAGGACATTGCGTCGTGCCCGTGACCTTTCCCGACTACGAGGCGGACTCGTCCATGCTTGTGCGGATGTATCTGCGCGGCGATTTCGGTGCGCATGCGGACGATGTGAACGCCTATGCGGCATCGACCTTCTTTGCCGTCGACCGCTATGCCTCCTATCGGATGAAGTGGGGGCGTGACTATGAGGGGGGCGCCATTATTCTTGCCGATCGCTATACCACGTCCAACATGGTGCATCAGGCGGTGAAGATCACGGATGCGGCCGAGCGCGACACGTTTCTTGACTGGCTTTACGATCTTGAGTTCCGCAAGATGGGACTGCCCATTCCCGACGCTGTTTTCTTTCTCGACATGGAGCCGCGTGCGGCGGAGCGTCTCATCGCCATGCGTGCAAAGGAGAAGGGGAGCACTCCTGATATCCACGAACGCGACGCCGCCTACCTCGAACGGGCCCACGACGCCTACGTCCTCCTCGCCGAGCGCTACGGCTGGGTACGGATTCCGTCGAGTGTGGATGGGGAACCGCTGCCGATCACGGAGATTCATGAGAGCCTGTATGGGGAAGTGCGGAGATTTTTGTGACGGGGGGATGTAATATGCCTGAAATCAGTTTGTTCTTTGGTATTCGTATCACGATTTACTACAACGACCACAATCCTCCGCATATCCATGCAGAATATGCAGGGCATAAGGCGCGGATTGATATTCAGAATGCCTGTGTTCTGAGCGGCTATCTTCCCAATAGACAACTCAAACTTGTTTTAGCTTGGTGTATCCTTTATCAGGATGAACTCATGCAGGACTGGGAATTGGTAAAAAGCGGCAAAGCACCAAATCCGATTCCTCCCATGCGAAGGAGGTGAGCAGGATGGATCCCCGTTTCTTTCCTGAGGTATTGCAGGCTGTTCCGGGCGAAAACTATATCGTATACGCATATTTCAACGATGGCACAGTACGTCGCTACGATGCTTCGGCGCTTGTCATGGGCACGGGCGTTTTTGCACGCCTGCGTGATCGGCAGGTCTTTGTAGATACTATAACCGTGATAAATGGCTCTGTGGCGTGGGATCTCGAAGGAAATCGCGACGCGACGAAATGTATTGACATCGATCCCTTTGTGCTCTATGAAGCACCTGTCGTGAAAGACCCTCTCGAAGAGTCTGCATAATCTGTAACGCGCGAGGGAAGCCTATCGAAAGGAACATCTGTTGATTAAAGAAGTTATTATCGTTGAGGGAAAGATGGACGTTCTCGCTGTGCGGCGTGCAATAGAGGCGGACTGCATCATCACGGATGGATTCCGTCTGCGCAGCGCGGCGATCAAAAATATCCGCGCCGCGTATGAGAAGCGCGGCATCATCGTCCTCACCGACCCCGATACCGTCGGTGAGCGCATCCGCGCGCGCCTCACAGAGATGTTCCCGCATGCGCGCCATGCCTTCATCCCCGCCGAGGATGCGACGAATCTGAACGACGGCGATGTCGGCGTCGAGCAGGCGAGTCCCGACGCGATCCGTGCGGCGCTCGAAAAGGTGCGGACACCGATGGATGCCCCTGCAGAGATCTTTTCGATGAGTGATATGATGATGCACGGACTGACGGGCACAGATGACGCCGTCGCACGCCGCGCACGCCTTGGACGCCATCTTGGGCTTGGCTTTGCGAACGCCAAGACCTTTCTCCGCCGCCTCAACACGTATGGAGTCACACGCGAGGAATTTATAACAGCAATAGAGGAGCTATGATGAACGCAAGTATCCCCGTGATCGCCGATCCCAAGGTCACACGCCACATCCTCAGTGCATTTCACCTGCGTGCGAGCAAACGCCTTGGGCAGAACTTCCTCGTGGATCGGAGCGTCGTGCAGGGCATTGTCGACACGGCAGAACTCTCCCCAGCGGACATTGTGCTTGAGATCGGTCCCGGCATCGGTACGCTCACACAGGGACTCGCCGAGAGCGGTGCGCGCGTCGTTGCTGTCGAGCTGGACAAAAAACTTCCCACCGTACTTGCGGAAACGCTCAAGGGATATGCCAACGTGACCATCGTTCCGGGGGATATTCTGAAGCTGAATATCCCTGAGACTATGGGACTTCGTGCAGGAGAACGATTCAAGGTCGTTGCGAATCTGCCCTACTACATCACCACACCGATCATCATGACGCTTCTTGAACAGCGACTGCCCATCGAACGCCTCGTCACCATGGTGCAGAAGGAAGTTGCCGTCCGCATGACAGCACGCCCCGGATCGAAGGACTATGGCGCACTCTCCGTCGCCGTGCAGTATTTCACCGTGCCGCGCATGGTCATGGACGTGCCGCCGCGCTCCTTCCTGCCCGCGCCCGAGGTCACGAGTGCCGTCATTGCCTGTCATGTGCAGGATGTGCCCACAGTTCAGCCGCACGATGAAAAACTCTTCTTCCGCCTTGTTCGCGCCGCATTCGGCCAGCGGCGCAAGACGCTCCTCAATGCACTCACAGGTGCGGGACTGACCAAGGAGATGAGCCGTGCGGGACTTGCGGCGACGGGCATTGCAGAGAATATGCGCGGTGAGCAGCTCTCCCTTGTGGATTTTGCACGCCTGTCCGATGCGGTCGGGAGTTTGGAGCGGCAGGAGGGATGACAATGTACTTTGACAGCCATGTTCATACGGAGTTCTCCGCTGATTCTGAGATGAAGGCGGCGGATGCGCTTCGTGAGGCAGAGAAACAGGGACTCGGACTCGTGTTCACCGAGCATCTGGACTATGACTATCCCTCGGCGGGCACGGAGGAGTTTATCTTTGATCCCGAGGCGTATTGGGCAAAGTATGAACCCCTGCGCGCGGACGGGACGCTCTCGCTTGGCGTTGAAATGGGGATGATGGCAAGTGCGCGCGAAAAAAACGCCGCATTTGTGCGGCGTGTCCCGTTTGACTTTGTGCTTGCATCGATTCATTTTCTGGATGTGAAGGATCTCTACTATCCCGAGACCTTTGAGGGGCGCGAAAAGGGCGAGATGTATCATGAATACTTCACCGTCATGCGCGACGAGATCTATGCACATCCCTTTATCAACGCGCTCGCCCACATCGACTACATCGCGCGCAACGCGCCGTTTGATAACTCCGAGATTTCGTACGGGGAATTTACGGACGATATCGACGCCGTTCTGCGCGTCCTTGTCGAGACGGACACCGTCATCGAGATCAATACGCGCCGCCTCTCTGCGCCGCGCGGCATCAAGGAACTCGCACCTGTCTATCGCCGCTACCATGAACTCGGCGGACGCTATGTCACCATCGGCTCGGATGCCCACGTTCCGCAGGGCATCGGCCGCTGCTATAATCGTGCGCGCGAACTCGCCCGTGCGTTTGATTTGCAGATCGTTACATTCCGCGAGCGGAAGATGCGGCTTTGTGAGGGCTAAATCTATCCGTTGCCTCTCCTCTGCTTTCCTGTTATAATATAGGAGAATGGGTGGGGAGGCTTTTTTGTGCTCAGCAATTTTTTTGTCGCGCTCGGCGGTGTCGTTCCCCTCTTCTGTCTGATGGCGGTCGGCGTTTTCGTGAAACGTTCGCGTCTTCTCAGTGAGGAAGAACTTCGGCATATGAACCGTATGGTGTTCCGTGTGTTCTTCTTCTTTATGATGTTCTACAACATCTACATCTCCGATCCGGGAACGGCATTCCAACCCACGCTCATGTTCTTTGGTGCGGTCGGTGTGCTGCTCACGGCACTCGTCTTTACGTGCATTGTCTGCCGCATTGAGCCGGACAATACACGGCGCGGCCCGATGATCCAGGCGGCCTTTCGCGGCAACTACGTCCTCATGGGCATTCCGCTCGTCGCAAATATCTTTGGGGATGCGGCGATTGCGATCCCAACCATGATGATCGCCGTCATTGTTCCGCTCTACAATATACTCGGCGTGTTTGTGCTTGAGACCTTTCGCGGCGGACGATTTGACCTCCTGCCGATCCTGCGCAGCGTTCTTATGAATCCCATGATCTTGGGAGCAATTACGGGGGCACTGTGCCGCCTCGTGCAGCTGCCGATCCCTGCGCCTATCCTCAAACCCGCCGCGCAGATTGCGGCGGCGACCACGCCTGTCGCCCTCATCATCCTCGGTGCATCGTTCCACGGCGGCAGCTATCACGCACACCTGCGCCAGCTGATCTTCTCGGTCGCTGCGCGTCTCATCATTGTACCCGCTATCGTGCTTCCTATTGCCGTTGCACTTGGCTTTCGGGATGTTGAACTCGTCACGCTCATTGCCATCTTTTCCACACCCTGTGCCGTCGCCGGCTTTGCCATGGCACAGCAGATGCAGGCGGATGCGGAGCTGGCGGGCAACTGCGTCGTATACAGCAGCGCGCTGTCCTGCTTTACGATCTTTGGCTGGGTGTTTCTGCTCAAGATATTGGGCTTCTTTTGACAAGAGTTGAGGAAGTACGGATAATATCTGCGATTCCTTGACATCTTGACATCTGATATGAATTTTGTATAATTGGGACTAGGTTATAATATGAAAAGGAGTCCGTCTGAAATGATAAGAAAGAAAGGTCTCACAGCACTCGGTGCTCTTGCTGTCGCGGGATGTGTTGGCATCATGGTACCGTCCGTACAGGCGGCAGAGAATGCCTCTGTCAATGCGGATATTGCGAGCGATATGCCGCATCGTGTTGTCGAGGGCGGCGACTTTAAGACGGCTACCCTTCGCCCGGATCGTTTGCTTGAGACCTACCGCCTGACGAAGTATGATGTCATTGATATCCAGGTCATCGGTCTTTCCAGTAATGCCGGCATGAGCGACATCATGATCGGTCCCGACGGTTATGTCCAGCTCCCTTATGTCGGCCCGGTGAAGCTCGCGGGCATGACCCTTGAGGAGGCAAAGTCTGTCCTCGTGGAGCGCATGAGTGAGTATCTGAAATTTCCGGACATGGCGCTCATTATGAGATCCTATGGACCGCGCAAGGTCTACGTTATGGGAGAGGTCGGTGCACCGGGAATTCACGATCTCGGCGTAGACAATCTCAATGTGTATGCGGCACTTTCCTCTGCCGGCGGCATCAAGCGGCGCGGACGCAGTACACAGGTGCGGGTGCTACGTGTTGTTGGCGATACCATGTATTATAAGACCCTAAATATCAAGAACTACATCAAGAAACACGATCTCACACAGAATGTTGTCCTGCAGGATGGCGACATCGTCTATGTCCCCCGCTCCAATGGCATTAAGCTTGATGAGGATGTTCTGCCATACGTTAGTGTGTGGGCGATGTATAAGTCCTTGAAGGACTGAATGGGAGGAGTTTGAACTATGGAACGAAATGAAGATTCGATCGACCTCTCGCGACTGTTTCATATCATATGTGAGCGTAAAGAAATTGTCTTTGCCGTTGTAGGGGGCTTCACGCTCGCTGCCCTTGTGATGTCTTTCGTTTTACCAAAGGAGTATGAGTCTACGACGTTGGTTCAGACACGCGGCATCAATGCTACGGCATCTTCTGATACAGCTGCTGCACTTGCTATGCTAAGTGGAGGAAGTGCCTCCTCGCCTGCTATGAACTATATTGAGCTGATGAAGTCTAGAACAGTGTTGGATCCGATCATTGATAGTCTTGAACTCGAAGAGGGAGAAAAGAAACCAAGTGCAAAGGTGTTTGCAAAAAAAAGACTTGATATAAAAAATGCTAAAGGGACGAATTTGATCGAAGTTGCTGCACGTGGAGACTCTCCAGAAGAAGCACAGCGAATCTCGCAGGCTGTTGTAGATAATTTCCTTCTCATGCAGACGGATATGAATCAGCAAACGCAGTCCTTGCTGCTGAAGTTCCTTGAAAAGCGTATTGATGAGAGTAAGAATGCTGCCGAGGATGCAGAAAAGAAATTGGTGCAGTTCAGCAAAGAACATAAAATTTTTAGTCCAGATGATCAGGTAAAGTATGCTGTTGAGCAGTTGCAGTCTTTTGATAAGTCAATGGCAAATTTTGAAGTAACAATTAAATCCGGACAAGCATCACTGGATGCTGCGAATGCTGCTTTGGAAGATCAGAAGATGAGCAGTCGGGCATATAACGTATCAGATAACAGTATCGTTCAGGAGCTGCGTTCACATATTGTTGCTAAGCAGGTCGAATTGGTGGGATTGCGTCAGACTTATACGGATAAACATCCAAGCGTACAAAAAGCACAGGAAGAGCTGGAACAGCTTCAGAACAGCCTTCGTTCTGAAGTAATAGCCTCCGTCGAGTCGAATACGGTGACATTGAATCCAACACAGTCCGAGTTGCTCAAACAGCAGGCGCTGGCATCGGTCAGCCTTGCTGTCGCAAAAGCAAGTCGTGTGGCTGTTCAGGAGGAATGGAGTAAGAAGGAAGAAGAGCTTGGGAAACTTCCCGACGATGTGTTGGAATACGTCCGTCTTCATAGAAATGTGACGATTCAGAACGAGGTCTATTTAAACCTTGTCAAGCAGAGTGAACAAAGTAAGGTTCAAGCGGCAATGGAGAGTATGGACATTCAAGTTGTCGATTCGGCAGATCTTCCCGAGTATCCTGTTTTTCCGAGCAAGAAGCTTTTTGTTCTCGTAGGCTTTTTTATGGGATGCTTTATGGCTGGGATGTATGTGCTTCTTGCTTACAAGCGTATAGCGAATAAATCACCTGAATAAAGAAAGGATATCGTGCTAAACAGGAAGGGGGGGGATTATGAATAAACAAAGCAATTGCGTGATGGTGATTGTCAATGCTGTATCCAATCTAGTCAATTTTAGGCATGAGCTTATTTTGGAATTGATCAATAAGGGGTATGGCGTTATTATTGTTTCTCCTTCCGGATTGGAACTGAGCACTTATGAGAAACTTGGATGTAAAATCATCATTCAGCCAGTGAATAGGCATGGACAGAATGTGTTTCAGGATATGATGCTCATGTTGAAATATTTTCAATATGTAAAAAAATGGAAGCCGTTCTGTGTTCTCACATATACCATCAAGCCCAATTTATATGGTGGTTTTGTTTCGCGCTTGCTTCGGGTGCCATATTTAATTAACATTACGGGGTTGGGAATTGCTTTTTCTAATAAGACCCCTATGACCAGTGTTATTATTCACATGTATCGGCGTGTTTTAAAACATGCAAAATGTGTATTCTTTCAAAATAAAAACAATCGGCAGGCTTTCTTACGCCTGAAAATACCGTTTTATCACTCGGTAGTTCTCCCCGGCTCGGGGGTGAATCTTTCTTTTTATGAGAAACAACCATATCCACCTAATGACGGCGTTTTTCGATTTGCTTTTATATCCAGAATTATGAAGGATAAAGGTATTCATGAGGTTGTATATGCAGCGAGGATACTTGGAAAAAAATATCCGAATATAGAATTTCATGTTCTTGGTGCTTGTGAAGACGATTATGCCTCACAAATGGAGGAATGGGGTAAAGAAAAAAACATTATATATCATGGTGCGCAACGTGATACACGTCCCTTTATGAAGCAGTGTGATTGTCTCATCCATCCCTCGTACCATGAAGGCATGTCGAACGTTTGCTTGGAGGCGGCTGCGACAGGGCGTCCAATATTGGCGTCCAATATTCCTGGTTGTCGAGAAATTTTTGACGAGGGCCTTAGTGGGATTGGGTTTGAGCCGCGCAATGTAAATGCTTTGGTCAAAGCGATCGAACGGTATATAAGTATTCCTTACGAAGAGAGAAAACGTATGGGGGAAAGAGCGAGACAGAAAGTCGAAGAGAAATTTGACCGAAAACTCGTCATCGATGCCTATATGGATGAGATCGAATGTCTGGAGGCTATGAGAAGTTGATTACCGTTAATGACTTGTTGCAAGGAAACGAAAAACTGTCTTTGGTTGGTCTCGGCTATGTCGGAGTACCAATAGCAGTAGCATTCTCGAAAAAGATTAATGTCATTGGATATGACAACAACCAGGAAAAGATAGAACGTTATCGACAGGGGGTTGATCCTACCAAAGAGGTTGGAGATCAACTAATTAGGGACTGCACAATTGATTTTACAGCTGATGAAAAGAAACTTCGTCAGGCGAAATTTCATATTGTTGCGGTTCCTACCCCTGTCAAACCTGATCATACGCCGGATTTGTCTCCTCTTTGCAGTGCAAGCTGTGCTCTTGGACGTAATCTTGAAAAGGGGAGTATTGTGGTCTATGAGTCTACGGTGTATCCTGGAGTTACGGAAGAGGTTTGCATCCCTATACTGGAACAAGAATCCGGTTTGCGGTGTGGTGTCGATTTTAAAGTCGGTTATTCTCCAGAGAGAATCAATCCTGGAGATAAAAAACATAGTCTGCAAAATATCGTGAAGATTGTCTCTGGCATAGATGATGAAACATTAAACACCGTTGCGGATGTCTATTCATTGGTTGTCGAGGCTGAACTACATAAGGCGGAGAGTATCAAGGTTGCCGAGGCAGCAAAGGTAATCGAGAACAGTCAGAGGGACATAAATATTGCTTTTATGAATGAACTGTCGATTATCTTTAACAAAATGGGGATAGATACAAAAGCTGTACTTGAAGCTGCTGGGACAAAATGGAATTTTTTGGAATTTTACCCTGGACTTGTTGGCGGACACTGCATTGGTGTAGATCCTTATTATTTGACATATAAGGCAGAGCAGCTTGGCTATCATAGTCAGGTGATCCTGTCTGGGCGCAGGATCAACGATAATATGGGGAAACATATTGCAGAAAACACTGTGAAGAGTCTGATTCAAACGGATAGTTCTGTAAAGAATGCAAATGTTGCCATATTAGGTTTTACATTTAAAGAGAATTGTCAGGATACAAGAAACACTAAAGTGTTTGATATTGTAGAAGAATTGCGAAGCTATGGAATTGAACCCGTTGTGGCGGATCCTGTTGCAGATGTGGCAGAAGCCAAAAAATTATATAATATTGACATCGTGGATATGATCGAACTTCAAAAACAGCATGCCATGGATGCTGTTATAATTACTGTTGCACATGACTGCCTCAAAGACCTCAGTATGAAAGATATTGCATCGTTGTATGCTCCGGGAAAAACAAAGGTTATGATAGATGTGAAAGGAATTTTAGAAAAAAATGAGTATCAAAATGCGGGCTATCTATACTGGAGGCTGTGAGTATGGATTATCGTGATATTGCATTCCCTGAGGGCAGTGTGTTTTTAGTTACGGGAGGCGCCGGCTTTATTGGTTCAAACCTTTGTGAAGCTTTGTTGATGATGGGATACCAGGTGAAATGTCTAGATGATCTATCGACAGGAAAAGCTAACAATATTGAACCCTTCCTCGGACATCCGAAGTTCGTGTTTATGCAAGGGGATATTAAGGATTTCGCAGTTTGCGATGAAGCTTGTTACCGTGTCGACTTCATCCTTCATCAAGCTGCGTGGGGAAGTGTCCCACGCAGTATTGAGATGCCTGTTTTCTATGCCCAAAATAATATTATCGGCACAGTGAATATGTTGGAGGCTGCGCGAAAGAACTGTGTAAAAAAATTTGTTTACGCCTCCAGTTCTTCAGTATATGGTGATGAGCCTCACCTGCCTAAACGAGAGGGGATTGAGGGAGAACGTCTGTCCCCGTATGCTGTGACAAAATTCGCCAATGAAGAATATGCCAAGCAGTACACTGAACACTATGGTTTGGATACGTATGGGCTGCGATATTTCAACGTTTTTGGGCGCAGACAGGATCCCAATGGTGCGTACGCAGCGGTCATTCCTAAATTTATCAAAGCACTTCTTTCTGATGAAGTTCCGACAATCAATGGAGATGGTACGCAGTCGCGTGATTTCACCTACATTGATAATGTGATACAGGCAAATCTTCTTGCGTGTAAAGCATCCGGAAAATCGGCAGGTATGGCGTACAATATTGCCTTTGGTGGGAGAGAATATCTAAATGATATGTTCATCACTTTGTGCAAGCTGTTGGATAAGAAGATCACGCCGCACTATGGTCCGGCCAGGAAAGGTGATATAAAGGACAGCAATGCCGATATTTCACGAGCGAGAGAATACCTTGGTTATGATCCGGAATATGATTTTGCCAAAGGTATTCAGGAGGCTATTGATTGGTATAGAGAAAATTTATAACGCTATGACATTCAAGGGAGGGAGATAGATGTTCTTTTGGGGTGGCTTCTATAGTCTCTCTGTTATTGCTGTGTTTGCTGCCTTTTATGTCAAAGAGAGTCAACTGAAATATATTACGTCTTTATATGTGTTTCTGATTTTCTTTGTCAGTGCTTTTCGCTATATGATTGGCAGTGATTACGATGCCTATACTGAAATCTATGCAACAAGCATTACCAGTGTGGATGAACTATTCGAGTTTGGTCATGAGCCTCTCTTCGACATGCTGATCCTGACGTTGAATGAACTGGGATTTTCTGCACAGATGTTATTTGTTGTTATGTCAGGGATCACCATATACTTTATATATTATGGGGTGCGTGCACATCTTTCGTCAGAGCGAAGCATCTTATTGGTTCTTGTTCTTTATACCACCTTCTTCACTGCAGGTGGATATTGGTCTTGTTTTAATCTGATACGCCAGGCGGCAGCAATGTCGATTTTGGTCTATGCAGCTCGTTACATTGTCAACAATTCTTTCTTGAAGTTTCTGTGTTTCATTCTTTTGGCAATGGGGTTTCATTATTCGGCAATCATTTTTTTACCGTTTTATTGGATAGCAAAAATAAAAATTTCACCCCGTTCTATGATGATAGGAACAATATTTTCCCTGCTCATTACAGTTACGGGGGTGAGCGTTAAATTGTTTCTTCTGTTTATTCCGTTTTTTTCAGAACTATATGGGAAGTATTTGTCAGCCGCGCTCAATGTAACAGCAGGAGTTTCTGGCTTTTCTTTTATGACAATAGGCTTATACCTCATGTTCTGTGTATGCTTATATGTTTATTCGAGAAATACCGTTGTTGACAAGCTGACAATGTTAGCGTTTTCCTATATGGTTCTCCGTATTCTGTTTTCGATCTCGGTCGAAGGGAATCCGGCGATTACGATGATTATTCATCGGTTCGAAATTTATTTTCTGCTGTTCTATCTGATTTTTTTGGTAAGAGGTGTGGAAGCGGCGGCACAGCAAAACTATGGACGACCGTTTCTTTGTTGTTCCATGATGTTGCTTTCTGCCGTGTTTAGCTTTTTGATGATATACCAACTATATCAGGGCGCGAATGATCCGATCAATCAAATGCTTCCATCACTATCTGCCGGCAACTATCGGTACGAGTTTAATTTTAGGCTGTTTCAGTAGGAAAGATCATGACAACAATACTTGTAAACTATACAGGTCGCATGGGGGGGGCTCCCATGTACGCATGGGAGATGACAAAGGGGTTTATTGAAAATGGTGCAGAGGTTTCTGCTGTCATATCGAAATATGTGCAGAATATTGAGGCGTGGAAGCGGCTCCCGCTAAAACACCTCGTAATTATTGATACCTATACAGATAAGTATTCGTTTATAAAGAGCATGATTCTTTTTCCAATTTCAGTACAGCGACAGATTCAAAGAGAAATTGGAGAGGAGTGTTTTGATGTCATCTATATCCCTATGTATGCGTGGCTGACTTATCGCATTAATCAGATGTTCAAGTCGGCAAAAACCGTCATAACAGTCCATGATCCAATTCCACACAGCGGATCTTCCTTTCTTGCCAATAAACTGCTCAATGGGTTTTTGTTGGACATGGATATTGCAAGGGCACACAAACTGGTTATTCTGTCTTCGCAGTTCAAGGAATATATGAAAATGCGGTATCGTAAGAATAACGAAGATATCCTTGTAATACCGCATGGGGTATTCTCGACATATAAAGAAATCGCTATAGATCATGGCATTTTCTATGATTCCGACAAAATTAACTTCTTATTTTTTGGAAGAATTGAACACTATAAGGGGATTGGTATCCTGGTAGAAGCGTATCGACAGGTTGAGCAACAATATCCTGACAGTGTATCCCTGACGATTGTGGGGCGGGGGGATTTTTCACCATATCAAGATGTTTTCGATACATTGCATCACGCACGACTTGTGAACCGATGGATAGCCGATGATGAGGTCGATGGATTCTTTTGCGGTGAGAAGATCGTCACGGTTTTGCCCTACTTGGATGCGACACAGTCCGGCGTGGTTAATATTGCAATGCAGAACCACAGTCTTATCATTGCAACCAATACAGGTGGTTTGTCCGAGCAGCTTGCGGAAGGTGCGTATGGTCTGATGGTTTCCCCCAATGATGTTAAGGCGTTGTATGATATTATGGAAAAGGTAATCCTGCACTATGAAGACTATGACGATATAAGACAGGACGCATATGACGCTCTAAAAAAACTCGATTGGCGTGTTCTTGCCGGCAAAATTTTGGAGGGATGTGAATGAGTAAGCAGAATGATCCAAGCAAATTGTCAGTCAGTGTAGTTATTCCTTCGTACAATCGTGCTCACCTGCTTCGGGAAACCATTCCTTCCTATATACAGGAAAGTGTTACTGAGGTCATTTTAGTAGATGATTGTTCATCTGACCACACGGGAGAAGTCGTACGTGAACTGCAAGTGCGATATCCTCAGATTCGCTATTTTCGAAATGAACGTAATTTGCGTCAGACAGGTGCAAAAAACAGGGGCGTACGGGAAGCTGTGCAACCCTATATTTATTTTGGTGACGACGATTCTGTCCTATTGCCGGGGACGATCCCTTATTTGCTCGAAAAGATGCAGGAGTTGGAGGCAGATGTCGTCTCTGCGATTCCCATTTATTCGGATTGTGATGCAGATATGGAGGATTTGCCACGACTTATTTGCCGTAAGGCTCCGTTGATTCAAGATGTGAAAGAATACGTCGACATTGCTCATTTGGAACGAACGTGTTTTTTCTTTCGTATGGCACAGCCTCTTCGCGTTCCGTTTACAAATGCCTGTGTTCTTATGAAGCGTGAATGGGTGGACAAGGCTGCATTTGATACGGAGTATGGAGGCAATGCGTATCGGGAAGAGACCGATTACTTTCTGCAGCTGTCTGAGCAGGGAGCCAAGATTTATTTTGCAGCCTCCGAACATGCTGCTCAGATCAATCTTCCTTTTGCACGCATTGGGCGAACGAGAACGTTCTCTTCTATGTGGCGGCATGGGAAATACGATCTGATCAATACGATGCGACTGATTGAAAAACACCACTGGTTTTTCAGAAAAGAACTTGGTTATCCACATGGAAAAACATCAATGAAGATACGCTATGTTTTGAATGATCTGTGGCAATATTTCTGTATTTTCCCGGGGCGCATATGGAGCATTTTGCGCCGGAGCATAGGGAGTTGAAATGGAGAGAGACGCTGGCTCAAACACCTTGAGTGTTATAGTTCCTGTCTATCGGGTAGCGGAGTATTTGCCTGCATGTTTGGACGATCTGCTGAATCAGACCTACTCAGACATGGAGATTATCCTTGTAGATGACGGATCGCCCGACGAATCGGGTGTCATATGTGACTACTATGCGGAAAAAGATCATCGCGTTCGTGTGGTGCACAAGGAAAACGGTGGCGTATCCAGCGCACGGAATGCCGGAATTGAAGCTGCGACGGGCTACTATATGACCTTTGTGGATGCGGATGATCGGGTCGATGTTGATGCCTTTTCCTGCATCATTCGTGGGATGGAGCAGAATGCCTGCGACCTTGGCTTGATGGGCATGGACGGCAAGGGGAGCTGGAAAACGTCGTTCACAGTCGATGAAGTACGGGAGGCACAGAGTCTGCTCCTGGAAATTGTGTGTGCAGAGTGGCGTGCCTCATCTTGTGCCCGTATATATATCAGATCGTTGGTGAGGGGGGTGCGATTTGATGAATCTCTTGCGATGGGAGAGGATATGCTTTACTTTTGGCAGGCGTTTCGCAAATCTCACCGGATTTACATTAACGAGTCTGTCAACTATCATGTTGTATGGCGTTCCGACAGTGCGACTATGGCGAACTATTCATTGAAACAGTTGGGTGATGTTGAGAGCAGTCGGCGGATCTGGCGTGATTGTCTGACTCTTGGTAGGCTGGATGTCGAGCAGGCTGCATTTGCCCGTCACACGAATACGCTGTTGGCACGTACTGTTCAGTTTATGGCATACGATGATGGCCGTTACACGGATCGATACGGGAAGCTTGTCAATGAGATCAAAGAGATACAGAATATCCTTCGTCAGCATTCGTATAAAGTATCAATACGAAATCATATTTTGATATATACGATTTTATATTCTCCATACAGTATGATTCGACCGATTTTCCAGTTTCTCTGGAAAAATGTGGTGATAGGAAAACGTTAGGGAGATGAATAGCATTAAAGTCGCAAAACTAACATTGGATGGATATGCAAATTATGGGAACTTGTTGCAGAGCTATGCGCTGCAGCAGATTCTGCTAAATTATGCTGATACAGTGGACTCGATCTGGCACAGCCCCGACAATTTTTTGCCTAAAATTTGGTGGCGTTGGAATTATAAATTTGCAGCAAAGTTTATCCTGAACTGGAGAGATTTTCGCACAAACATCCTTCATGGTCATATTGGGTGTGAAATGGTGCGTCAGGGGAAACTGAAGGACTGGGCGGATCGTCATATTCATATGCGTACGGATGTGAAAGATCTTCACACAATTGCGGATGATTATGATCACTTTGTTGTCGGCAGCGATCAGGTGTGGAATCCTTGCTTCGGAGATCTGCAGCAGAATTTTCTGCAATTCGCCCCTAGGGAAAAGCGTCTGTCCTACGCAGCAAGCATTGCGGCACCTGAGATTCCCCCTGAGAAGTTGAAACTCTATCAGGAGGGATTGTCGGAGATGAAAGCTGTTTCTATGCGTGAGAAAGAAGGAGCTGCTATCGTTCGAGAAATCACCGGTCGCGATGTGCCTGTCCACGTTGATCCAACCCTGTTGCTTACGCCCGATGAATGGCGTGCGGTGAGCCGGCCTCCTGCGTGGTATCATGGTGATGATTATGTCCTTACATATTTCTTAGGTACAATGCCGGATGCTGTGTCCGAAGCCGCAAGAGCGTCAGGGCTTCCCGTGGTCGATCTGCTTGATTCTTCTGTATATGAGCATTATGTTACCGGCGTTGATGAGTTCATCTGGGCGATTGAACACGCCCGCCTCGTATATACGGATTCATTTCATGGGACTGTATTCTCAATATTGTTCCGTCGCCCCTTTGTCGTCTGTGATCGAAAGGCAGCGGATGGAGCAAGCGATGCCGGGAACAAGATGTCGTCACGCATCGATACGCTGTTGGCTCTCTTTGGTCTGGAACATCGACGTGCTCCAACAGAGAGCGGATACTGTATCGAAGATCTGTTTGAGATGGAGTATCCTGCGATTGAATCCGTTCTTTTGCACGAGCGAATGCGTGCAGATGTGTATCTCAGGTCGGCAATGAATCTTTCGTAGCAAGAAAAAAGGTGCGAGATTATGAATGAGGAAAGTGTACTGCTCAGGAACGGCAAGACAATTCCTGCTGTTGGTTTCGGCACAGGTGTAGTTCTGCGATATAGCCGGAATCCATTGCTCTTCCTGCGCTCTCGTATGCGTGCCGTTCTTAGCAGTATAAAGCACAGACGCCTGAGTCCCGGGTTGAAATCGGATCTCTATATGGAGCGCACTGTCAAGCAGGCGATTCAAATGGGCTATCGCCTATTTGACTGCGGTCGTATTTATGGATATTCGGAGGTTGTGGTCGGTCGTGGGGTGGATGCTTCTGCAAAAGCACGGGAAGATTTTTTCCTGGTGACGAAAGTTTCGGATATGGATGTTGTGCGTCATGCCAGCCCGAACGACGTGCGTGGAAACTTGATGGATTCTCTGCGCTATTTGGGAACATCATATGTGGATGCCTATTTGCTCCACTGGCCCCATGGTGACTGGATTGATATATACCGACAGATGGAAGATCTACATGACGAAGGGCTTGTCCATGCGATTGGCGTTTGTAACTTTACCGTGGCTCATTTTACGGAATTAGAAAAACATGCACGCGTTATGCCGATGGTCTGTCAGCTCGAACTGCATCCGTTCAATACAAAGAAAGAGATTCGCGAATACTGCAAGGAGCATGGTATCGTGGTCATGGCACATACCCCTACAGGGCGAATGTGCGAGAGAATTCGTCAGAATAAAGTGCTTCAGGAACTGGCACATAGGCATGGAAAGACGATTGCCCAGATCATTCTGCGGTGGCACTATCAAAACAATGTAGTGCCTATCGTTGCCACCCAAAATCCTGTTCATATGCGTGAAAACCTCGACGTATTTGACTTTTCATTGAGCGAGGAAGAAATGCAGATGATTGAGGCGCAGGATGAAGGATATGTGATACTTCTAGGGAATGGGATTGACGATCCAAACTATATTTACAACCTATAAAGGCGGTGCTGAGGCATGGAGCTGCGCAGCAAGATAAAGTTACTTTCACAGATTTCATGGTGCAAATTTATATACTATAATTTCATTAGCTCGCAAGTGGAACGGCGTGGTCGGGCGTGGCTCATACCCTATCGGAATGCTGTAATAAATTTGTCCTCGGGAGCAAAAATTTTCATAGAGAATGGAAACTTCCTGATCAATGCAAACAAGCCGTCAGGATCATGCGCCGAAGCCTATGTAACTTTGCGAAAAAATGCCAGACTTTTTGTTCATGGGATGACACAGCTGAATTATCGGGCGACCATTGAGGTTCATGAGAATGCTGAAATTGATATCGGCTCTGCATACATCAACTCAGATGCGGTGATCCTTGCGGCGGAGAGTATTCACATCGGACACAGATGCCTGATTTCGCGTATGGTATACATTTATGACGCCGACCATCATGATATCGTGAATACAGATGACAAGGTCATTAATCCGCCTCGCCCCGTCGATGTGGGGGATCATGTTTGGATAGGTCTCCAGTCGCTGCTCCTGCGTGGCTCGAAAATTGGTGATGGGGCTGTGATCGCTGCCAATTCTCTCGTCGGAGGAAAAATTAAGGCGGGTACGATGGCATCGGGAAATCCCGCCCGCTCCTACTCGGAGATCATTTGGAAAGGATGAGCTGATGAAGCCTTTTTTGACCCATGACGAGTGTATGGGATGCAAGGCGTGCGGTGATATTTGCCCCGTCGGTGCGATCTCCTTTCCTGTGGATGAAGAAGGTTTCTGGCAGATGACGATCGATGAGGAGAAATGCATTGACTGTCATCGTTGTGAAATGGTCTGTCCTGTTAAGAACTATCCGGAGAGTCGTACAGAAACAAATCGCAGTGAACCATTGGTCTACAAGACTTGGCATAAAGATCCTGCCGTTCGCTATAACAGTACATCGGGAGGGATGTATTATGCTGCGGCAGAGGCTTTTCTTGAGCGGGGCGGGGTGCTGGTTGGCTCTGTGTATACCGAAAAATTTGAGCGTGCCGTACATGTTGCAGTCAAGGATCGTGAAGGGCTTCAGCGTGTCATGCGCTCGAAATACTTTCAGAGTGATACTGAGGGCATCTATAAAGTCGTACGCGATCTCCTGAAAAAAGGTGAGAAGGTACTGTTTTGCGGAGCGCCGTGCCAATCTGCTGCATTGCATAAGTTCATTGGAGCAAAAGATGCGAATCTATATACAATGGATTTTGTCTGTCGCGGCATCAACTCGCCGCTGGCATATAGCAGCTATATGGAGGAGCTGAAGGCGAAATACCGATCCGAATTGAAAGAGGTGCGCTTTAAGGATAAGAGTCGCGGATGGACAAATCTTGGCACACGTGTTTTTTTTCAAAACGGGAAGGAATACTATCGTAACCGTTTCAATGATCCGTGGGTGAATGGTTTCATTGCGGGGAACCTCTATATGCGCCCGGCATGTTTTCAGTGTGCGTTCAAAAAACTTCCTCGTGTCAGCGATATGTCAATTGGAGATTTTTGGGGGCTGAACTTTACACAGGAAGAGAGCAGTCAAGGTGTTTCGTTGGTATTCTCCAACAACGAGAAAGGAGATTGGCTGCTTGACATCAGCCGCCCCCGTATGTTTGTTGAGCAGAGAACCCTAGAAGAGGCTCTGCAAGGAAATCCTGCCATCCTGCACTCTGCGGTGTATAGTGAAACACGCAAACAGTTTTTTGCGCTTCTAAGAACTGTTGGCTTCAGCGAAGCAGTCTGGCGTACAATGGGAAGCACTGCGCGAGAACGCTGGCTCAAAGAAAAAAAACATAAGATCAATGCATTCCTATCCAGATTCTCGATTCTGTATCGTATCAAAACGATGATCAAAGGAGGGGTTCGATGAGAGATTTTTCTCAGACAGTCAAAATGGCACGTCGCTATATAAAATCATGGAACAAAGAAGAGCATCTCGATGCGCTCCGAGTTGCCGTCCTTGGTTCGGCATCCATTCAGCACTATGTAATGATTCTTCGCTATCTGCTACATGAGGAAGGCATAGAGGCGGAAGTATATGAAGGCGAATACAACGGTATTGCGATGGATGTCTTTGATTCGGACTCCGTGCTCTATCGTTTTAATCCCGAGATTGTCATTATCCTTCCGCACTATACGGATATTCATAGATATCCGGTACCGATGGATGGCGAGCGAGAAACCGCTGAACTTATCCAGGAATATGTGGGGTTCTATACAAATGCGTGGAAAACCATCGGCTCAAAATGTGATTGTCGTATTCTCCAAGCGAATTTTGTTATTCCTCCAGAGCATGTGCTTGGAAATATGGAGCGGGGACTTTTGTCATCTAAGACCAGTTTTTTGCAGCAATTGAACGAAGACCTTTATCGTGTCGCACCAGAGAATGTCACTATTGTAGATGTTGAACTGCTTGCCCAATATGTTGGCAAATATCAGTACATAGACTATTCCTCGTACTTTTTGAACAAGATGCCGTGCAGATTGGATATGCTGCCGGAGTTATGCAGTCTGTTTGTAGGATTGGTTGCAGCAATGAAAGGACACGTTCGGAAATGTCTGGTCTTGGATCTTGACAATACCATCTGGGGCGGTGTCGTTGGAGATGATGGTTGGGACGGCATTCAACTGGATCCGAACGAGGGGACAGGCGAGGCATATCGCTACTTCCAACAATATGTATTGACGTTGAAACAGCGTGGCGTGATTTTAGCGGTATGCAGCAAGAATGACGAGGATAAGGCGAAAGAACCGTTTGAGAAAAATCCCCATATGTTGCTCAGGCTTGAGGATATTTCCTGCTTTGTCGCAAACTGGGAGGATAAGGCGTCAAATTTGCAGATGATAGCCCAAAAATTAAACATTGGTGTTGATAGTCTGGTGTTTTTTGACGATAATCCCGCAGAGCGCGAGATTGTCCGCTTCCATCTTCCACAGGTTCATGTGGTGGATGTTCCCGAAGACCCTGCGCTCTATGCGGTTACATTGGATCGTGAGACACCCTTTGAGTGGCTTCAACTGACCAAGGAAGATCTTCTGCGCAGTGACAGCTATGTGCGCAATCAGCAGCGTGAGAATATGCAGCGTCAATTCGTGGACTACAATGCCTATTTACAGGCTCTTGAAATGAGCGGATCTGTTCATCGCGTTGGAGACAAGGAAACCTCACGATTCGCACAGCTTCTCAATAAGTCCAATCAGTTTAACTTGCGCACGCAGCGGTATACAGAAGATGAGATCTGCTCGATGCAGAAGGATAAAAATATACGCTGTCTGTGCGGAGAACTCTCGGATAAATTCAGTTCGTATGGGATCATCTCCTGTGTCATTCTGAAAAAGACCGAGGAAGATATTTTTATTGACTCGTGGGTCATGAGTTGCCGTGTCTTGAAACGTGGAGTTGAACACATGATGTTCCGTCAGATCATAGCGGAGAGTGAGGCTATTGGCTGCCGTGAAATTGTGGCGGAATACATTCCAACCACCAAAAATGGAATGGTGCAAGACTTTTATGAGGGGCTTGGATTTGACCTGTGTTCGGAGCAAGATGGTGTCAAACGGTACAGATATGATCTGTCAAAGACCTTTGACAAGGATATTTTTATTCAGATGGCCTTGCCGGATAAGGAAAGGAAATGAGTGACATGACAAGGAATGAAGTACAAGAGCAACTGCAGGAAATCTTCCGTGATGTATTCGATGATGAATCCATCGAACTTATGGATGAGATGACTGCGGATGATGTGGAGGACTGGGATTCTCTTTCTCACATCACGTTAATTCATGAGATTGAGGCGGCGTTTAATATTCGTTTTACTACGAAAGAGATCATTGCTTCAAAGAATGTCGGCGAGTTTATTGACATGATCGAACGTAAACTTTCGTGAGGTGCATCATGAATCATTATACGTTTGAAGATTTATATGTTGGAATGAAGGAATCCTTCATGGTTGAAATTACAGAGGATATGCAGCGATCCTTTACTAATATGAGCGGAGATGTCAACCCCATGCATTTAGACAGGAACGAGTGTTTGGCGGAGGGGTACAAGGACTGCCTTGTGTACGGAATGTGTACGGCATCGTTCTATTCGACACTTGTCGGGGTCTATTTACCTGGGGAGAAATGCCTGTTTCATCGATGTGAGGTGGAATGGCCTGCGCCGGTCTATATTGGCGACACACTGACCGTCACAGGGACAGTGAAGGAAGTCGATTCGCAGTTTCGGCGTATTGTCATCAAGGCTGAGATGCGTAATCAGGATAAAGTCAAAGTGTCTAGGGCAAAACTGACGGTTGGGGTTCGGGAGTGACGTGATGGAACGCTGTTATTTGATTACGGGCGCATCCTCTGACATCGGTGTCCATTTTTTTAGGCGTTTGGTTCAAAAATCTCAGCAAACAAATGAAAGCTGTCGTGTATTTGCACAATATCGAACCTCTGACGAGCAGCTGCGGGCTGCTCTGGATGAACAGAGTCATGTAACGCTGGATTGTTATCGTTGTGATCTTTCCAACATTGATGATCTTCAAGCATGGATCGGGCACCTGCGCGAGCAGCATGTCATGCCCACCCATATTTTGCATCTTGCTGCACCACAATTTGCATATATGCGATTGAAAGAACTGAATTGGCAACGCTGTCAGCAAGGAATGGATGTTGCAGTACGATCCTTCGCATTTCTTTTGCAGGAGTTTTTGCCAAAGATGGCAAAGGCGCATTATGGGCGAATTGCAGCAATGCTGACTGCCTATACGATTGGTACCCCGCCAAAGTATATGTGTGATTATGTCACGGCGAAATATGCTTTGCTTGGATTTGTTCGAGCGGCAGCTTCTGAGTACGCCGGCAAAGGAGTGACAATCAATGCACTGTCTCCGAATATGATGGAAACGAAATTTCTGTCCAATATCGATGCACGCAGCATTGAGATGAATGCACAGGGCTCTGCAATGAGGCGAAATATATCACTGGATGAGACGTGTGCAGCGTTGGAGTATTTATTGGCAGATGAGGCATCTTATCTGCAAGGCGTGAATTTGAATCTAAGCGGCGGAGACCGAATGTAAGAGATGGAGACTGTGATGGCAGAAGCTGTAATGTATTTACTGGTAGGGCTTGTTCTACTATGCTTTGCACTTTTTGTGCTGAATGCCATCTACATTCGAACACCATATTATCAGAATCAAATTCGTGCCATAAAAAAATTTCAAGATGGTGTTCCCGATAATCTTGATATCATGAACACAGGAAGCAATCATGCTTTTTTCTCTATAGACTGGTCGATTGTCGGGATAAATGGTTTTAGCTTAGCATCTGGACCACAAACCATATCATGGGATTATCGCTTGGTGAAAAAATATGTTTCTAAAATAAATCGGGGCGGTGTCTTGTTAATTGTTATTTCCCCATTACACCTTGGACTCTTAGAGTATCCGAATGATTCGAGCAACAGCCGATATTATTTTTTTATGAAAAAAAATGAGATTCCAAACTATACACTATGGAAAAAAATAAAATATACGTATCTCCCCCTTTTGGAATCTTGGCGTAATATTATACATTGTTTTTATCATCGTGGTACTCTTATGACAGATCGTACAGCAAGCTTGAAATATGCAGAGGAGCAGATGGATCAACGTATTGAGGGGTGGAAAAAACAGTTTGCGTTGAATGACCTACAACATCAAAAATCTTTAGCACATCTGCAAGTCAATATAAAAAGAGCTGGGCAAGTCTTATCGGATATAGTCTTTTATGCACGAATAAATGACATACATCCAATTATTTTGATACCACCATTTTCCGCTGTGTTTAATAAAAAAATATCAGATGAATTTCTTCAAGCTATTATATATACTCCGGTGAAGAGTATTGTAAAGCAAGTCCCTGTATTGGATTATATACGTGATGAACGATTCCAAGATTATCGGCTTTACCAAAATGGCGATTTTATGAATGCAGAAGGGCGCAAGGTGTTCATGCCTGTGCTGTGGCATGATATTCAGAGCTGTATCGGAAAGAAAGTCCTATGAATGAGAAAAGAATAGGGGTTGTCCTTTCTTATGCCCAAATAATCACAACCATACTTGTGAATCTCATATATACACCTATCATGCTCCGTCTTGTGGGAGCGAGCGAGTATGGGGTTTATAGTCTAAGCAGCTCAGTCATCGGCTATCTGTCATTGCTTTATGCCGGTATGACCAGCACCTATTTACGCTATTCGTCTATCTATCAAAAAAAGGGGGATCAAGAGTCCGTTGCACGACTGAATGGACTGTTTATCGTCCTTTTTTCAGCATTGGGTTGTTGTGCACTTATCTTAGGGGGGCTATTGTCAGCGAATCTTCAACCCGTTTTGGGCAATGGCTTGACAGTTCATGAGTACGAATTGGCACGCATTCTGTTTATTATCATGGCAATCAACATGGCGCTGCTCATGCCAAAGACGGTATTCTCTACGCTTATCATCTCGCAGGAGCGATTCATCTTTATTAAGTCTCTGGATGTACTTCATGCACTTCTTATTCCTGTGCTTACCTTGCCGGTACTTTATTTCGGTTATGGCTCCATCGGTATGAGCTGCGTGGTACTCCTTTTAACGGGAATTGGTCTGGCGGCAAGTATGTGGTATTGTATTCGGAAGATGGATTGTCCGTTTTGCTTTAGAAACTTACCATTCTCATTATTGCCGGGCATGTTTTCTTTTTCGATCTTTATTCTTCTGCAAGGGATTATGGATCAGTTCAACTGGCATCTGGGCAAGGTGTTGCTCTCGAATTTTGCGGACAGTACCGCGATTGCCGTTTACAGTATCGGTGTGCAAATAGACTCTCTGTTTATCAGCTTTGGTGTTGCTTTTTCGGGGGTCGTCGTTCCCAGGATATACCAGCTTGTTCGTGAGAATGCCAGTCAGGAACTTAGTGAACTTTGGCTTCGGGTAGGTCGGTATCAGTTTTATGTCGTGTATTTTATATGGCTCGGTTTTTTGCTTTTTGGGAAGCCGTTTATCGTTTTGTGGGCAGGAGAAAACTATCAAGATGCCTATATCGTCGCTTTGTTGCTCATGCTCCCTCTGCCGATCCATCTGTGTCAAATTCTTGCCATTGAGGTTTTGCGTGCCTACAATTGTCATCGCCTGTGGACTTTGGTGCATCTTGCGGGAGCTATTATAGGTTTTTTGATCTCTATTCCCTTGACGAAAGAACATGGCATTCTGGGAGTTTCTGTAGGAACTTCTGTTACATTGTTTATCATTCTAAACTTCTATGACAACTGGTACTATGGGAAGTATGGACGACTCAATGTTTTTTTCTTCTTCCATGGACTGTCAAAGCTTCTTCCAGCGGCACTTCTGTGTATGCTGTTTGCATGGGGGATAAGCCGTACACTGGTCATTGTAACGTGGAGCGATATGCTTCTTACGGGGAGTCTGTATACGGTTCTTTATCTCGTTGTTATGTATCTTGTAGGGATGAATACACAGGAGCGGAATATCATAGCGACCATGATTCAGCGCGTCAGGTTACGAATAAATTGGATTTGAGATGTGTGGACAATCATGTCGGTGAGGTGCGAAGATGATTATTACGAAGACGCCGTTTCGGATGTCCTTCTTCGGTGGCGGGACGGATATACAGGAGTTTTATGATACGCATGGAGGCGCGGTTCTCTCTACAACTTTTGATAAATACTGCTATGTCACAGTTCGTCATCTTCCTCCTTTTTTTGATTATACCAGCGAGTTCTCCTATGCGAATATTGAGCGTGTCAGATCGGTGGATGATATCAAGCACCCGCTTATCCGCAATCTCATGAAGTTTAAGGATATGCACGAGATTCGGCTTTCCTATGAGGCTGATCTTCCGGCGCGCACAGGTCTTGGTACGTCTTCTTCTTTTGCAGTGGGGATGCTCAATGCATTTTATGGACTAAAAGGGAAGCGTGTGGATCGTCGTCGGCTTGCAGATGAGGCAATTTATGCCGAGCGAGTTCTTTGCGGAGAGGCAGGCGGCATCCAAGATCAGATCGCGGCAGCATATGGCGGGTTGAATCGTATTGATATGGATCGAAATGGTTATAAAGTCACGCCTGTTATTATTTCAAATCAGCGAAAAAAGGAATTTAATGACTGTCTTATGCTTTTTTTTACCGGATTTTCCCGCATATCCGCAGAGATTCAGAAAAAAACAGAAGCTAATATAGGTGATAAGATAAAAGAGCTTATGGAGATGAAATCCCTTGTTGATGTGGCAGAAGATATTCTCGTCTCTAAAGGGAGTCTCAATGAATTTGGCAGACTTCTGGACTATACGTGGAAGTTGAAACGTGGAATTTCTGATGCTGTTTCGACGGATTCGATTGACGAGATCTACTGCCGTGCAATCCGTGCGGGAGCGCTCGGTGGAAAGCTCTTGGGTGCAGGTGGCGGAGGATTCTTGCTCTTTTATGTTGAGCAGGATAAGAAGGATTATGTCTTGAAAGCATTGAAGGATCTGCTTTATGTCCCGTTTTCTTTTGAAAATGATGGAACGCAGGTCATTTATTTTAAGGCAGAGGACTACGAGCTTCCAAAGCAATAGCTATTCGGATTTGTTTGTGTTGAATCGGCTGAAAGGAGAACGGTATGGAGGCGATTATCTTAGCTGGTGGCTTTGGAACAAGGCTGCAGCACATTGTGTCCGATGTGCCGAAACCTATGGCACCGATGGATAAACAAGGCACTCCCTTTTTAGCTATTTTGCTGGATTGTCTCTACGAAGCACAATTCTCACGCATTGTTTTGTCAACAGGGTATATGAAAGAGAAAATAAGAACGTATTTCGGCGTTCAGTATCGTGGGATGGAGCTTTTGTACTCTGAGGAGGACACGCCTCTGTTGACTGGGGGAGCAATAAAAAAAGCTCTCGCCTATTGTGAAAGCGATTCCGTATTTATACTAAATGGGGATACCTATTTTGAAGTGGATTTTGCAGGTATGCGGAAAATATCCCAAGAACAAAATGCGGATGTTGTCATTGCCGTAAAAGAAATGAAGAATTTTGACCGTTATGGAACCATTGTCAGTGACGGCATTCGAGTGCTTGAGTTCCAAGAAAAGCGATATCAGAGTTCGGGATGGATCAATGGTGGTATCTATTTGGTTCGGCGGAACCTTTTCAGCAATGTTGAGGAGCGGTTTTCGTTTGAAAACTATTTAGAAAAGAAAGTTCGACACTTAAATATTATTGCATATCCGTCGGATAGCTTCTTTATCGATATTGGGGTTCCTCAGGATTATTTTCACGCACGGGAACTGTACCAAGCTGATGAACTGGGGCGTGTGTAATTGGGATTCCTGTGTTATCGTGGAGAAACTTGGTTGACAATACTTTTTGGTTTTTAATATAATGGCAAAAGAATATCGGCTGTCCAGCGCAGTGGTATTTCGTGAAATATGGACTATTGAAAAGGCGGGATCAAATATGTTGGGCGAAAATATCACACAGCAGTCTGCGATCAAGAATTTGATGAAAAATCTTGATGATAGTCCTATTGTTGGGGGTTGGGCACTTGATTCGGCTGTCTACAGTGCATCGCATGGTCGCTTTAAGAATACCGCAGACCTTATTTCGTGGTTTAAGAACGACTGTGAATCCTATAGTGTCAGCGGGGATGACTATGGTTCTAAGAATCTAAAAGCCGACTTCCTGCAAGAGTACTGCGGTATCAATCTGCGCAATGAGGATACTGGGGCGATTACGGGGTTTGATACCGGTGGAAGCACGGTAGAGAAAACAGCGCATAGCATTGTTCCGGATGATAATGACGGAAATCCAGCTGGACATACGATCCCAGGGATTACCTTTGCATACCCGGGCTTTTCGGAGAATATTGCGACCTATCGTGCGTATCGAAATGAATACGGTCAGCAGCCATATGCGCACTATACAGACCAAATGATCCGGAAGATGCAGCAAATTGTGGGAGGAATACAGTTCAACTGGGCGCGCAATGCGCTTGAGCTGATTGAGAAGTCTTATGGTATCTCCTTGACCGAAGCCGGCTCACTGGTGAATCGAATCAATTTTAATTTTACCTATGAGTTTAATTCCACGCTGGGGTATACGGCAGGAAGCGTTGACCGCGCAAGACGTTCGATTGATATCACGATAAATCTGCGCCACTATCTTAATGCCTCCGGTGAGGATGGGATGGAGCCTGCCACGGAGAATAGGCTTGATCGCCTTTTGGCACATGAGCTGGTTCACGCCGTCATGACGGCAAATATTGATAGTGATCGAAACTTGCCGCATTTTCTCAAAGAAGGGCTTGCGGAACTTGTTCATGGTGCAGATGATATTAGAGGTGGAGATCTTCTAAAGATTGTTGACAGAGATAACACATCCGGACGTAATAAGGCATTTGCCCTTGCTGCAGAAGAATATAACAGCGAATGCTATGAGGGCGGCTATGCTCTCATGCACTACTTTGCAAAGCAGTCGGCAGATTATGATCGAGTAAAAGAAGGGAGCTCTTGGGATGCGACGAATCATCGCGTTGTGATCGACTCCTCGTTCACAGGAATATACGATTTTCGCCGACTTTCAACAAATGTCAAACAGGTGGATGCAACGCGTGTTACATCGTATATCAATCTTTGGGCGAGCGATGATCAAGGGCAAAGATTTGATGCTGGCAGCGGAGGGACGTGGTTCAACAGCGGCAGTAAGAATGACGTGTTTTATGGTGGCTCAGGTGTAGATACGATATGCTTCCACTCTACGGATGGAGAAGATACTGTCTATAACTTTGAATCCGGAAAAGATACTTTATATTTTTTTGATGATTTTTATTGGGAAAAGGAGAAGGTTGGTGGAGATGATGTAACCCTTCGTCATGGAGACGGTAAGATCACGTTGAAAGGGGCTGCACTGAAAAAAATTCATATTCAATATAGTGAAAATGTGTCCGCGAACTATGTGTTCGGCAGAGAGGATCGCAGCAATATATATGAGTATGAGACGGATGACAACTATATTGGCTCGTCTAAACAGACGGATACAATCATCGTTCGCCAGAGCGGCGTGATTGTTGATGGAGCGAGTACGAAGCTCAAGGAG
>NZ_ALKG01000098.1 GCF_000286455.1 Selenomonas sp. FOBRC6 | reverse complement strand
GTAAAAATTTATAAATTTTTTTCAAAACCCCTAGCCAAAATACAAAATATGTTGTAATATAATAATTGTTATTGGGTAGTAACTTATACATAAGTCTAACCTCCCGATACATCTGTGTGTTATGTTTTAATCGTGTGTATTATATTAAGGAGGGCTTCCCATGAAGACATGGGTTTGTACGGTTTGCGGTTGGGTCTATGATGAGGCAGTCGGCGATGCCGACTACGATCTCGCCGCAGGTGTGGCGTTTGAGGATCTGCCGGAGGATTTTGTCTGCCCGCTCTGCGGCGTGGATAAGTCTCTGTTTGAACAGCAGGAGTAACGTCGTCCATCTAGGAGAGCAACCCCGCGTATGCGGGGTTTTTTCATGCCCGATGTATGAGTCTTCTCTCAAATGTTTTGCTTTTCATGGGAAAATCCCGTATAATGAACGGCAGAATTTATTGTGAGGGGACTTGTCTTTGGCAGAGCAAATTGAAATCAGCGTCATCTTCCTTGTCTATATGCTTGTGATGATGGGGATTGGTGTCTATTACTATCGGCGTACGCGCAATATGAGCGACTACTTTCTCGGCAATCGGAAACTTGGTGCATGGGTGACTTCGATGAGCGCCGAGGCGTCAGATATGTCAGGGTGGATGCTCATGGGACTACCCGGCTTTGCGTATGTAGCTGGGCTCAATGCGGGCTGGATCGCGCTGGGGCTTGCACTCGGCACATGGGCGAATTGGCAGTTCATTGCGGCGCGCCTACGCATCTATACGGAGCTTGCGAACAACTCGCTGACACTGCCGGATTTCTTTGAGAACCGCTTCTTTGCAACGTCGGGTGCGCTGCGCATCGTGCCGGCAATCTTCATTCTAATCTTCTTCATTCTCTATACGTCTTCGGGATTCGTGGCGGCGGGGCGTCTCTTCGAGACGATCTTTCAGCTGCCGTATTTCACGGCTCTCATTGCAGGCGCGGCCGTGGTCGTCTTCTATACGCTTGTTGGCGGCTTCCTTGCCGTCTCGCGCACGGATTTCATCCAGGGCGTGATGATGTTCTTCGCGATCCTTGTGGTACCCGTAGGCGCTGCCGTCATGCTCGGCGGCTTCACGGTGACGGCGGATCTGATCTATGCGGAGCACGCCTCGTTCTTTTCGCCGCTGACGAAGGTGGACGGGAGTACGCTCGGCTTTATCGAGTTTATCTCGCTCATGGCATGGGGGATCGGCTACTTTGGGCAGCCACACATCCTCGTGCGCTTTATGGCGATCCGTCATGCGGAGGAGCTGCCACAGGCGACGCGGATTGCGATGGCGTGGGTGGTGATCTCGCTCTCCGCTGCGATTCTGGTCGGCATGGTCGGTGCAGTCTATCTGAAGACACCCCTTGAGGGCACGGCAGCAGAGACGGTCTTCCTCGCGATGGCGGGCGAGCTCTTCCCGCCCATTGTGGCAGGGCTGATCCTTGCGGCGGTGCTCGCAGCGATCATGAGTACAGCCTCCGCACAGTTGCTCGTTGCGGCATCGGCGTTTGCGCAGGATATCTATCGGCGCAGCTTCCGCCCGCATGCACAGCAGGTGGAGCTCGTCTGGGTGAGCCGCCTGTCCGTGCTCGCGATTGCGGCGGCGTCGATCTATCTCGGGCTGAGCCCCGATAATTTCATCCTCGATATGGTGGCGTACGCATGGGCGGGATTTGGTGCCTCGTTCGGTCCCGCACTCCTCATGTGCCTGTTCTGGCGGCGTACGACGGAGCGCGGTGTGCTTGTGGGGATTGTGACGGGCGGCATTACGGTGCTTGTCTGGAAGCAGTTTGCGCTCTTCGGGCTCTATGAGATCGTGCCGGGTTTCCTGCTCGGACTCCTTGCGATCTACATTGTGAGCAAGCTCGATCGGGAGCCCGCATCTGAGGTGACGGAGCTCTTTGATCGTGTGGGGCGGCAGTAGACTGTTGCACTTGTTACGACATAGGATGTTTTTCTGCGGTACAATGTGGTTTAAAATAGGAGGATACGATGGCATTTACGTTTACGCATGTGAATTTCAATGTACTTGATCTTGCACGCAGCATGGACTTCTATGAGAAGGCATTCGGCTTTCGTGAGAAGCGCCGCTTGGAGGCTGAGGGCTTCACACTCGTCTATCTCTGGGATGGCGTGACGGATTTCGAGCTTGAGCTGACGTATTTGCATGCGCGCACGGAGCCGTATGATCTCGGGGAAAAGGAGTTCCATCTCGCGCTATATACGGACAACTACGCCGAAGCGCATGCGAAGCATGCGGAGATGGGCATCATTTGCTATGAAAATGCGGAGATGGGCATTTATTTCGTTGAAGATCCGGACGGGTACTGGGTGGAAGTTTTGCCAAAAAACATGTGACGAAAGCCGTTGTTTCGTGTATAATAAAGGATGCATGTAACGATCCGTAAAAGAGGGTGAATTTGTATGGGGAAATTACGGGTACTGATCGTGGATGACTCCAAGATCAGCCGCGTGATGATTGCTGAAAATCTAAGGGATACGGATTTTGAGGTCTGCGGGATGGCGGCGGATGCGGTAGAGGCACTGCGCCTTTACACGGAGCTGCACCCGGATCTTGTGACAATGGATATGAATCTGCCAGATGCAAATGGGTTGGAGTGCAGCAAACGTATTCTTGTGGCGGATGCGCATGCAAAAATTCTGATGATCAGTGCGATGAAGGATCTGAATCTCATCACGCAGGGAAAGGCTGTCGGAATCCGCGCATTTTTGCAAAAGCCGGTGTCGAAGTCGGATCTTGTGGACACGCTCCATCTCATCTGTGAGTCTGCGGTGAGTCAGGAGTCGGCGTTTCGTGAACTCTATGCCAAGCCCTTTGGGCGAGGTCTCCAACAGGGACTCGCAGGGCTTCTCGGCATGGAGGGGGAGGTCGAGATTGAGCTGTATGATTCGCGCTCACTCGATGTGAGCGGTGTTGCCGTCATTATCGGCATTACGGGCTTTACAACAGGCCGTGCGATTTTCTATATGGATGAGTCCGTAATCAAGCTGTTCGCAATGCACATGCTTGGACGCGCGTCTGTGGAAGAAATCGATGATGTCGAGGCGGTGGATGCCGTCGAGGAGGCGGCGAACATCCTCGCGGGACGTGCCGTATCGAAGATCAACAACGTACTTGGGGGAAAGGAACTGCGCCTGACACCGCCGGGGACAATTCATGGGTCTCAGGTGCATATTGTCAGCCCACGTATGACGACGTTCTGCATCAGCATACGGCTGCCAATTGGAATGGTGCGAATGAATGTGGGCTTTGCAGAGGGAGAGTAGTAGATGGATGCAAAACTGATCAATCCTTTTGTGGATGCCTTTACAACGGTCATGCCGATGCTGGGGTTCCCCGAGCCGACGCGGACGAAACTTTACGCCGCATCGGATCGGGTCAAGAGCCACGGGGTATCGATGCTGGTCGGCTTTACGAAGCAGATCCGCGGGAATGTCGTCTACAATATGAGTGAGGATACAGCAAAGTTCATTGCCTCTCAGATGATGATGGGCATGCCGGTGGAGTCGTTTGACGAGATGGCGCAGAGTGCGATCTCTGAGCTCAGCAACATGCTGACGGCGCATACGGCGACGAATATCACGGGGCTGGGGCTCGACGTTGACATCTCCACCCCGTCTCTGAGCGTGGGCAAGGATTTCGATGTCAAGATCAGCGATGGGCAATACCTCGTTGTGGAGATGAATTTGAGCGGTCAGATGGTGGATCTCGCGATTGCCGTCGATCAGAATTAGGCTATGCAGGACACTTTTTGTCGGAGGGACGATTCGATGAAGGGTGCGGAGCAGGTACGTGTCTTCCTCAACGGAAGGCAGGTGGATGCTGCGGGCGAGGAGAGCCGCATTGCGCTGTCCGTTACCGGACGGCGTTTTTTGCGTGGTGAGAGTCACTATGTCAGCTACGATGATGCGACGCTGATTGATGGTGAGATCGTTCCGTCGGTTCTGCGGATCGGGGCGGCGGGGGTTATGCTCCAGCGCCGCGGCGTTGTACGCTGGACGCAGCATTTTGCTGCAGGTGAGGAGCGTTCGAGCAACTACCGTACGCCGTACGGCACATTTCTCATCAAGACGGATACGCGTCGTCTTCGTATGCGTACATTTCCGGACGGGCGGGAGGAGATATATATCTTCTATACGCTCTATGTGGACGGCGTGCGTCAAAGTGACAATATGCTCGAGATACGGATCGAGTCGATGTAAAGGAGAAACACGAAGGTGGATATCAAACAGCAGATTGAGCAGGCGCTGATACGGGCTGTAGACGCAGCTGTGGCGGCGGGAGAGCTGCCGGAGGCCGGCGCACTCCCTGCAATTCTTCTGGAAGAGCCGCCCGAGAAGGAGCTCGGCGACTTCGCGACGAATTTTGCGATGCAGTCGGCGCGCGTCTTCCGTCAGGCGCCGCAGAAGATTGCAGCCGCGATACAGGCGCATCTCGCGGGTGACTGGCTCGATCGTGCGGAGGTTGCGGGTCCCGGCTTTCTCAATCTCTACCTCAAGAAGACTGTCATTGCCGACACTCTGCGCGCCATTCTTGCTGCAGGAGAGGACTATGGTACGCTGCCATCGCAGGATGCGCCGCGTATTCAGGTGGAGTACGTCAGCGCGAACCCGACGGGGCCTCTGCACGTAGGACATGGTCGTGGCGCAGCCGTTGGCTCGGCGCTTGTGAATCTGCTGCGCACGGCGGGGTACGCTGTGGACAGCGAGTACTATGTGAACGACGCAGGCAATCAGATGAATCTCCTCGCTGTGTCGGTGAATGCACGCTATTTGGAACTCCTTGGCAAAGAGGTGGAATTCCCTGAGAATGGCTACCACGGTGCGGATATCGTGGAGACGGCGCAGCGGATCATTGACCGCGAGGGGGATAGGTATCTCGCACTGCCCGAGGAGGAGCGTCTGCAGCTCTTTCAGGATGTCGCCTACCGTGAGAAGCTCGCGGCGCTTGAGGAGGATCTGGCGGATTTCGGCGTGACCTTCGATCGCTGGTACAGCGAGCGCACACTGCATCCCGATGCCGTGCGTCGTTTGGTGGACACGCTGCTCGAGCGCGGGAAGGCATACGAGAAGGACGACGCAGTCTGGCTGCGCTCGACGGACTACGGAGATGACAAGGATCGCGTGATCTTCCGCGATAACGGCGTACCGACCTATCTCGCAGCAGACATCGCCTACCACGACGATAAATACGAGCGCGGCTACGGACGCCTCATCAACATATGGGGCGCGGATCACCACGGCTATGTGGCGCGTGTCAAGGCGGCGATGGCGGCACTCGGACACGATCCCGAGGTACTCACGGTACTCCTCCTGCAAATGGTGAGCCTCTACCGTGATGGAGAGCTCGTGAAGCTGAGCAAGCGCACGGGTGAGACGGTCACACTGCGCGAGCTGATGGAGGAGGTCGGCGTCGATGCAGCGCGCTACTTCTTCCTCATGCGCTCGCTCGACAGTCAGCTCGATTTCGACCTCGACCTTGCCAAGAAGAAGTCCAATGAGAATCCCGTTTACTACATCCAGTATGCGCATGCGCGCATCTCGAGCATCTTCCGTCAGGCGGATGAGGCGGGGATTGCCGTGCGGGATGGGGCAGAGCTCGAGCTCCTGACGGACGAGACGGAAATCGCACTCATCAAGAAGCTCGCCTCCTACCCCGAGGAGATCGCGCGCGCAGCGACGGATTATGCTCCGCAGCGTATTGCACGTTACAGTCACGAACTCGCGAGTGCATTCCACTCGTTCTACAATAAATGCCGCATTGTCGGACAGGAGCCGGCCCTCGCCTCTGCGCGCCTCGCCCTTGTGCTTGCGACAGGGCGCGTGATTCGCCACAGTCTCGGCGTGCTCGGGGTCTCGGCACCGGAGAAGATGTAAGCGCCGCTTGAAAGGAGCGTATCTATGGATTTTGAACACATGTCGGAAGTGGACGCCGCCTATCACATCCTCGCGAAGAAGGGGACGCCCGTTCACTATAAGGAGCTGATCACCGAGGTCATCGAGGCGACGCACAAACCCGTACAGTCTCTGGCGATGGCGATCTCCGAGATCTACACGATGATGAACATGGACAGCCGCTTTCACTATGAGGGCGAGAGCAAATGGGGGCTGACGGAGTGGGTTCCGCCTGAGGTCAAGCGCTCCTCGTCCCGCGCCTCCTCCGCTGCGGCAAAGACGGCGATTACGAAGGAGACAGCGCGCAAGAAGAAGCTCGAGAGCATTCAGAACTGATGTAAGGAGTGCGGAGGAACGGCATGGCAAAGTATATTTTCGTCACGGGTGGAGTGGTCTCATCGCTCGGCAAGGGCATTACGGCGGCATCGCTCGGTCGGCTGCTCAAGAATCGCGGGCTGAAGGTCACGATTCAGAAATTCGATCCCTACATCAATATTGACCCCGGCACGATGAGCCCCTATCAGCACGGCGAGGTGTTCGTCACGGATGACGGGGCGGAGACGGATCTCGATCTCGGGCACTATGAGCGCTTCATCGACATTAACCTCACGAAGCATTCGAATATCACGACGGGAAAGGTCTACTCGACCGTCCTCAACAAGGAGCGCCACGGTGACTATCTCGGCTCGACGGTGCAGGTCATTCCGCATATCACGAACGAGATCAAGCAGCGCGTCTACGATGTGGCAAAGGCGGACAACGCCGATGTGGTCATCACGGAGATCGGCGGGACGGTCGGCGATATCGAGAGCCTGCCGTTCCTCGAGGCGATTCGCCAGGTCAAGAAGGAAGTCGGCAAGAACGACGCGCTCTATATCCATGTGACCTTGCTGCCTTACATCGGGGCGGCGGGCGAGCTGAAGACGAAGCCGACGCAGCACAGCGTCAAGGAGCTGCGCGCGATCGGTATCCAGCCGGATATCCTCGTCTGCCGCACGGAGCAACCGATTCCGCGCGAGATGAAGGAGAAGATCGCACTCTTTTGCGATGTGGATGCGGATGCCGTCATCGAGAACCGTACGGCAGCGACGATCTACGAGGTTCCCCTCATGATGCAGCAGGAGGGACTCGACCGCATTGTGCTCGAGAAGATGGCGATGAACTTCGATCCGTCCAATATGGAGATGTGGGAGAAGATGGTCTTCAAGATCAACCATCCCGCGAAAAAGGTGAAGATCGCCGTCGTCGGCAAATACGTTGCTCTGCCCGATGCCTATATGTCGGTGACGGAGGCTCTGCACCACGGCGGTATTGAGAACGATGCGCAGGTCAAAATTGCATGGGTCAATGCGGAGGAGCTCGAGAACCCGAACGTGGATCTCGACGAGCTCTTTGTCGGGTGCAAGGGCATCCTCGTGCCCGGTGGATTCGGCGACCGTGGCGTCGAGGGGAAGATCCGCGCCATCCAATACGCGCGCGAGCATGAGATTCCCTTCCTCGGGCTCTGTCTCGGCATGCAGTGTGCCGTCATCGAGTTTGCGCGTCACGTTGCGGGTCTCGCCAATGCGCACAGCACGGAGTTTGTGCCCGAGACACCGCATCCCGTCATCGCCCTGATGGCAGATCAGCAGGATGTGGAGGAAAAGGGCGGTACCATGCGCCTCGGTGCATATCCGTGCATCCTCTCCGACGCGTCCCGCTCCCGTGCAGAATATGGCACAATCGAGATCAGCGAGCGCCATCGCCATCGCTTTGAGTTCAACAATGCCTATCGTGCACAGCTCGAGGAAAAGGGCATGGTCATTGCGGGCACAAGCCCCGACAACCGCCTCGTGGAGGTCGTGGAGATCGCGGATCATCCGTGGTTCGTCGCCTCTCAGTTCCATCCGGAGCTCAAGTCGCGGCCGAACCATCCGCATCCGCTCTTTGCAGGTTTTGTGCGCGCAGCGCTCGCTGCAGCTCCCAAATGAACGCACTCTTTTCGATCCTGCGTGCAGACAGCGGCGTACATCAGCTGGCAGATTCATTGGGCGGGGAGCCACAGCAAATCCTTGCGCACGGCTTTGCCGGCTCCATGAAGCACGCTGCCGTCGCTGCTGCCTATGACAGCGCCCCGCGCCCACTCGCCATTGTGACGAGCGGGCGCGAAGCGCTGCGCGCGTGGCAGGAGGATCTGGCATCGCTCCTGCCTGAGGTGGATGTCTACGAACTGCCCGAGCTGGATCGCATCGATTTCGCTGCACCCGGTGCGGCAAAGGGGCTCGAGCGTTCGGCACAGCGGATGAACATTCTCGCCCGGCTCCTGCGTCATGAGCCGATCATTGTGCTCGCGGATATCGGGGCGGCGGCACAGAAGGGGCTTAGTACGGCGGAGTTTTCGCGCGCTGCGCTCTCCCTGCGCCTCGGGGAGGAACTGCCGCGCGATACGCTGCTCGAGCGCCTGACTGCGCTCGGCTATGAGCACGCGGCCGAGGTGGAGCACGTTGGGCAGTTCAGCGTGCGCGGCGGCATCGTCGACATCTTTCCCATCAACGCGCTCTCTCCCATCCGCATCGAATTCTTCGACGCGGAGATCGACTCTATGCGCGAGTATGATCCTTTGACAAAGCGCTCCATCAAAAATATCGGCACGGCTTCCGTCATGCCGCTGCGCGCAGCGGATGATGAGGGGGAGGCGTGCTTTTTGACGTATCTCGGACGAGAGGGAATCACGCTGTTCGATGAGCCATCCCGTCTGAGTGCAGCGCTTTCGGACGCTGCACAGGAGGATGACATACGCGCCGCGCGCCTCTTCTCGTGGGAGGAGCTGGTTGTGGCGGGCGCGGCGGGACACGAAGTGTTTGCCGCACTGATGAGCCGCTCCTATCCCGCCTGTGCACCGACGACCCTTGTCGGCTTCCACATGGTGCCGATGACGGCATTTCAGCGTCAATTCGCCCTACTCGAGAGTGAACTGCGCCGTTATCTTGCGGATGGGACAAGAGTGCTTGTCCTCGCAGGCGGCGTGGAGCGGGCGAATCTCGTCCGCGATATGCTGACGGGATGGAAGATCCCTGCAATTGTTCTTCGCAGGGAGGGCGAGGAGGTCAGGGATGCGGTAGTCGTGACCTCGGGGGCATTGCGCGCGGGCTTTGAACTGAGCGCGGCGAAGATTGCGGTTCTTACGGAGCAGGATATCTTTGGTCGCCACAAGGCAAAGCTGCGGCGCACACCGTCGGCAGGGGAGCGCATCCGCCACTTCCGTGAGATCGCACCCGGCGACTACGTTGTCCATGTATCACACGGCATTGGGAAGTACCTCGGGGTGGAGACGCTCGAGGTGGCAGGTGTGCATCGCGACTACCTGCGCATTCAGTACGGTGGAGACGACAAGCTCTTCGTGCCGACAGATCAGGTCGGCCTTCTGCAAAAGTACATCGGCTCGGAGGGCGCAGCGCCACGCCTGCACCGCATGGGTACGGCGGACTGGGCGCGTGCGCGCGCAAAGGCGCAGAAGTCCGTGGAGGATATTGCCGACCATCTGCTCGAGATCTACAGCGCGCGCCAGCTCGCGAAGGGGCATGCCTTCACACCCGACGATGCGGGGCAGCGCGAGTTCGAGGAGGCGTTCCCCTACGAGGAGACGGCAGATCAGCTGCGCGCCGTTGCAGAGATCAAGCGCGACATGGAGAGCGAGAAGCCCATGGATCGCCTGCTCTGCGGGGACGTGGGCTTTGGCAAGACAGAGGTCGCCGTGCGTGCGGCGTTCAAGGCAGCAATGGACGGCTTTCAGGTTGCCGTGCTCGTGCCGACGACGGTGCTTGCCCAGCAGCACTACCAGACCTTTGCCGCGCGCTTTGCCGAGTTCGCGCCGAAGGTGGACGTGGTCTGCCGCTTCCGCTCCGTGCGTGAACAGGCTGCAACCCTGCACGAGGTGGCACGCGGGCGCGTGGACATCCTCATCGGGACGCACGCGATCCTCAATCGGAAGCGCGTGCGCTTCCAGAACCTCGGTCTCCTGATCGTGGATGAGGAGCAGCGCTTCGGCGTCACGCAGAAGGAGAAGATCAAGGAGTTTGCGGCAGGCGTCGACGTGCTGACGCTCTCGGCGACGCCGATTCCGCGCACGCTGCATATGTCTCTCGCGGGAGCGCGCGACATGAGCATCATCGAGACGCCGCCCGCCGACCGTCTGCCCGTGCAGTCCTACGTTGTGGAGAGCAGCGATGCAATGATGCGCGGCGCGATCGAACGCGAGCTTGCGCGCGGGGGGCAGATCTATTTCATCTACAACCGCGTCGAGAGCATCGACCGCATGCGCGAGCATCTGCTGCGTCTCGTGCCCGAGGCGCGCATTGCCTCGGCACACGGGCAGATGAACGAAGACGTGCTCGAGCAGGTCATGATGGACTTTTACGAGGGACATTATGACATCCTGCTCGCAACGAGTATCATCGAGAACGGCATCGACGTGGCAAATGCGAATACGATCATCATCTACGATGCTGATCGCTTTGGGCTCTCGCAGCTCTATCAGATGCGCGGGCGTGTGGGGCGTTCGGCAAAGATGGCGTTTGCCTACTTTACGTATCGGCGAGACAAGGTACTCAGCGAGACAGCGGAGAAACGTCTGCAGGCGATGAAGGAGTTCGCCCAGCTTGGCTCGGGCTTTAAGATCGCCATGCGCGATCTGGAGATTCGCGGGGCGGGTAGTCTGCTTGGAGCACAGCAACACGGGCATATCGCAGGCGTCGGCTTTGAGATGTATGTCAAGCTGCTCGAGGAAGCTGTTGCGCGCAAGCGCGGTGAGGCACCTGTGCCGCCGCCCGTGGAGACGGTCATCGATCTGCCCGTGGAGGCCTATCTCGACGGCGGCTACATCGATGATGCGATGCACAAGATCGAGATCTATCAGAAGATTGCCGCTGTCCGTACGAATGAGGATCTGGATGCACTGCTCGACGAGCTGATCGACCGCTTCGGCGAGCCGACAGCACCTGTGCTCGCACTCCTCGACATCGCGCGTATCAAGAACTATGCGCGCAGTTTTGGCGCGCGCAGCATTGCGGCTAAGGGTGAGGCTCTGGATATCACACTGCCCGAGGGAGAGAAACTGCCCCTGCCCGCCCTCATGCGCCTTGACCGCGCCTTTGGGCGGCGTGTTGGTCCCCTGCCGGAGGGAGATGGCTACCGCATTCGCTTGCAGCCGAAGGAGCGCAGGGAGATATTGGATACGGCACTGGAGATTGTGCAGATGGCAAGTGGAGAGTGAGATATGGCAGAATATAAACTGACAGTGGCGGGACTTGGCCCCGGGGATGCGGGGCTTATCACGCGCGCGACATGGGCGCGCATCGAGGCGGCGCAGCACATTATCCTGCGCACGCGCATTCATCCGACGGTGGAGGTGCTCGATGTAGCGGGGATTTCTTACGAGACGTATGACCATCTCTACGAGGAAGCCGACGATTTCGATGAACTGTACGCGTCAATTGTGGATGATTTGATGGCGCGTGCACGCACGATGGATGTGCTCTATCTCGTTCCAGGTAGCCCCTTTGTCGCTGAGCGCACGGTACGGCTTCTGCGCGAGCGTACGACGGAGGCGGGGGTGCCTCTCGAGATCCTGCCTGCGATGAGCTTTTTGGAGCCGCTTTTTGCTGCACTCGGGCTCGATCCCGTGAACGGGCTCTCCATTGTGGATGCGATGGATGAGGAGGCTGTTGCTGCGTCACCTGCACAGGATCTCATCATCACACAGCTCTATTCACGTGAGTTGGCGTCTGATCTGAAGATCCTCCTGATGGAGCACTTCCCAGATACGCAGGAGGTCATCTATCTTCATCATCTTGCACTGCCCGATGAGCGCGTGCAGCGCATCCCACTTTTTGAACTCGATTGGCAGGAAGATATTGATCATCTGACCACACTTTTTATTCCATACACCCCTGGTTTTTGGGAAAATGGATAAAAAAACGTGTATTTTTAGGGAAAAAAGCGGTTTTTTTTTGATTTTCCCCTTGATTTTTCGAAGTAATTCTGTTAAATTCTCTCATGACAGCGCGACCCCTTGTGGTCGCTAGGAAAATGGAAAATATCTAAAGGAGGATGCTACTTTGAACAAGCAGGAATTGGTCGCAAACGTAGCAGAGCAGGCAGGTCTGACGAAGAAGGACGCAGAGAAGGCGGTCAACGCCGTTTTTGAGGCAGTCAAGAACGCGCTTTCCGAGGGTGACAGGATTCAGCTGATCGGCTTCGGTACCTTCGAGGTGAAGGATCGTAAGGCGCGCAAGGGGCGCAACCCTCGGACGGGCAAGGAGATCAACATTCCGGCCTCGAAGACGCCTGTGTTCAAGGCTGGCAAGGCTCTGAAGGATTCTGTGAACTAAGTTTTCTCTTGAACGTGAGACCGGACTTCCGTTGGGAGTCCGGTTTTTCTTTTGATCGGACGGATATGGAACAGAATATTTTTACACGGGATGCCTTCGTGGGAAAAACGGCACTGATCTCGGGCGGAACCTCGGGAATTGGGCTTGCTGCGGCAGAGATCTTTCTTGCGGGCGGGGCATCGGTCATGCTCGTGGGTCGCGATGCGGCGCGTGGTCAGACGGCGCTTGCACGGCTTTCAGCGGGGGAGCGGGCGCAATTTACGCGCTCTGATGTGCGCCGCACGGAGGACTGCCATCGTGCGGCAGAGGAGACAGTGCACGCGTTTGGCGACATCGATATCCTCGTGAACTCCGCCGGGATCTACGTAGAAGGTGCGCTGGATGATCTCACGGAAGAGACCCTAGATGACTTGATTGCGACGAATGTCAAGGGGACATTCCATCTGACGCAGGCGACGCTGCCGCATCTGCGGAGCACGCTGGGCAATATCGTGAATGTTGCCTCGGATGCGGGATTGCACGGGAATTATTTCTGCGCGGCATATGCGGCAACGAAAGGGGCGGTCATCGCCTTTACACGCTCACTTGCGCTCGAGCTTGCAGGCGATCAGGTGCGCGTGAATGCCGTTGCTCCTGCCGATATCCTGACGCCGCTCACGGAGCGTCAGCTCTCATCGCAGCATGCCCGTGAGGAGCAGCTGCGGGAGATGGCGTCAGTCTATCCGCTCGGACGCATCGGAACGCCCTGCGAAGCCGCTGCTGTAATCGCATTTCTCGCCTCACCCGCAGCAGGATGGGTGACGGGGAGCGTCTACTGTGTCGACGGTGGTCTCACAGCGTAAAAAAATTTTGTCCATCGTTGAAAATTGTGATACAATAATCGTGGTTCTGTGAGGAGGTGGAGGATGGAGCGTGCCCGTATTCTCATCCTGACAGCGTCCATCGGATCCGGACACACGCGCGCAGCTGAGGCGATCCGTGCAGCGCTCGCGGCGCACCCGCAGGCAGATGCTATACAGGTGGATGTTGTCGATTTTATGGCGCGTGAAGTTTCCACAATTCACTACCTCATGAAGCGCATCTATCTCACGATGCTGCGCTTCGTCCCGGATCTCTATGATGTGTTCTTCCGCATTGCGGGAAAGAAGGCGAGCGGCGGTATTGTGCGCGGCGCATTTGCGCAGGTGATGGTGCGCACGATGGGACGGATCGTGCGGCGTTATGAGCCGGATCTCGTCATCGCGACGCATCCCTTTCCCGAGGGGGCTGCGGCTCTCTGGCGCACGCGACATGGAGGCTCTTACGCATTGGCGGCACTCCTGACGGACTATGCGCTGCATGCAATCTGGCTTGTGCGCGGCGTAGATCAGTACTTTGTCGCAACGGGGGCGATGGCGGCGGAGATGGCAGAGCGAGGATTTGCTCCTCACACGGTAGAGGCGAGCGGCATACCGATTGCGCGGGCGGATTATGCGCTGAGACAGATGGAGGCACAGGAGAGGATAGGCCTGCATGGGGGACTGCCGACCGTTCTCCTCATGGGCGGAGGACTCGGACTCGGCGGCATGGATCGCACGCTTGCGGCACTTGAGACGCTTGAGCGACGGCTTGCCATCCTCGTTGCTGCGGGGCACAATGAGGTGCTCGAGGCACATGCCCGTCGTGTGGCCGAGACATCGCGGCATGTGATCCGCGTCTTTGCCTATACCGATGAGGTGCCTGTGCTCATGCGGGCGGCAGACCTCCTTATCACGAAGCCTGGAGGTCTCACGATTAGTGAGGCATTTGCAGCGGGGCTGCCGCTCCTCCTGCACGATCCGATTCCAGGTCCTGAGACAGAGAACGCCGTCTATGCGACGCGGCGTGGAGCCGCCGTATGGCTGCACCCAGGGGAGCGCATGGCACCTGCGGTGGAGGAGATCCTTGCGCATCGGATTTCGGAGATGCGGCGGGCGGCAGGTGACTGTGCATGTGAGGATGCAGCACAGCGCGTGGCCAAGATTCTGATGGAAATGCTGATAAGGAAGAGGGGGCATACGCATGGCAAGGAGAAGGACGCCTAGGAGACCGCGCTGGTTTATGATCGCACTCCTTCTCATTCTGGCCTATTTTGGTTCGATGATCGTATCACAGGGATTCTACCTCTCCCATGTGTATGAGGATCAGCGTCTTGCAACGGAGCGCCTCACGGCGGCGCAGGAAGAGAATGACCGTCTGCGTGCTGAGAAGGAGCGTCTGGGCGAACTCCCCTATATTGAGAAGCTGGCGCGTGAAGAACTGGGCATGACGGGGGCGGGGGAGCTTCCCTATGCGCCCGGAAAGCGTTCCAACAACAATTGACTCCATATCTGTGAAAACGCCGTACAATGGCTCCGATGCGCACTTGAATTTCTTGACACAGGATGTATTTGCCCTGTATAATAAACGGGTCAAATAAATATGGGGGACGACCCCGACGGTTTGTAGTTGAAGGGAAGAGTTGTATTGGCCATCGAAGTTGGCAGTGTAGTAGAGGGCGTCGTGACGGGCATCACGAATTTTGGCGCTTTTGTCGAGCTCCCCGAGGGAAAGACGGGACTCATCCACATCTCGGAGGTTGCCGATGTCTATGTGAATGATGTGCACGATTTCCTCAGAGAGCGCGATACGGTCAAGGTCAAGGTGCTCACAGTGGATGACCGTGGAAAGATCGGGCTTTCGATCAAGGCGCTTCAGGATAAGGCGGCAGCCCCGGCACAGCCGTCTGCGGCTCCTGCACGTCCGCCGCGCCCCCCACGTGATATGCGGCGCACGGCTGCCTCGCGGCAGATCGGCTCTCCTTCCTTCGAGGATAAGCTGTCGCGCTTCCTGAAGGACAGTGATGAACGGCTGACCGATCTGCGCCGCAAGACGGATTCCAAGCGCGGCGGACGCGGATCGCGCCGTGGCTGAGACAGGGATGTGCTGATATTGGATGGAATGTGTGCGCTCTTCTGCAGCAGCATACAGTCATAGAAGAGGGAAAAGGGCACTCCGTTTGGAGTGCCTTTTTTTATATCGGGAGCATATCTTGCTGAAAAATCTCGAAGGTATTCTGCGCGCACATGATTTTCTCAATGCGTCGCGTACGCTGCTTGTTGCATGCTCGGGCGGCACGGACTCGCTTGCCCTGCTGGATGCGTTGGAGCGTCTGCACAGCGCGGGCGGTGCGCGTGTCATTGCCGCCCACTATGAACATGGCATTCGCGGTGCGGCGTCCCGTGCGGATGCGCGCTTTGTCATGGATTTCTGTGCGGCGCGCGCGCTTCCGTTCGTATGTGAGTCGGGTGCCGTGCCCGCCTATGCGCGCACGCATAAGATCTCGCTTGAGATGGCGGCGCGCATCTGCCGCTATGACTTCCTGCATCGCGCAGCCAAGGAGCATGATGCGGATGCGATTGTGCTCGCGCATCATGCGGACGATCTCGCGGAGACCGTACTCCTGCGCATCCTGCGCGGGACGGGGCCTGCGGGGCTCGCGGCGATGCGCGTCTTTGACGGGGTGCATCTGCGCCCGCTTCTCTTCCTCACGCGCGCCGCAATCGAGGCGTATGTGGAAGAGCGTGGGCTGTCGCCGCGTCACGATGCGACAAATGATGCCTTGGATGTGCGGCGTAATCGCATACGTCATGAACTCCTGCCCACGCTTCGCGCGCAGTATAACCCTGCCGTGGGGGATGCGCTCATGCGACTCTCTGTCCTTGCGGCGGAGGAGGACGATTTGCTCGCCGCACTTGCACGCGCGGAATACAGTCGGGCGCGCTGCGAAGATGGGCTTTCTATCGAGGTATTGCGCGCACTTCATCCCGCCTTGCAGCGGCGTGTGCTGCGCCTCTTCTGGGCGGCAGAAACGCAGGCGGCGCAGGATTTTTCCTATCTCCATGAGGAGCGGCTGCGCGCGCTCCTCACTGCCGAGGGCACGGCACATGCTGAGATGCAGGGGGGATGGCATGCATACAGCCGCTATGGCGTGCTTGCGCTTTGCCGTCTGCCCGCACACAAAGATGCTTTAGAAAATCGTGAAATTTTGCTTCCTTTCACTCGCGAATATGCTATAATAAATTTTCAGGGCATGGAGTTTCACATCAGGTGTCTGAACCGCATGACGGCGGACGATTGGCGCAGGATGGAGGCGCGCGAAGCGGTCTATGCAGATCGCATGGCACTTCCTCCGCTCGTTCTCAGGACGCGGCGGGAGGGCGACCATATGCAGCTTCCCGTCGGGCGAAAGAAGCTCAAGGAGATCCTGATTGATGACAAGATTCCGCGTGAGGAGAGGGATACAATGCCGCTCATTGCGCTTGCGGATACACATGAGATTTTCTGGATTGCGGGCGGACGGCGCAGCACGCTTGTGCCCGTGACGGAATCCACCCGTGATATTTTGTGTATTTCATATGTGAAGGAGACGATAGCCAAATGATGAGCGGCGACATTGAGCGTATTAGTTTTTCGGAGGACGAGATTCGTGCGCGCGTGCAGGAACTTGGCGCGGAGATCGCACGGGATTATAAGGATGCCTCCGAGACCGTTTACTGTGTCGGCATCCTGAAGGGGGCTGCGGTCTTCTTCACCGATCTCGTGCGCGCCATCGACCATCCCGTTGCCTTTGACTTTATGATTGTTTCCAGCTACGGCGACGCGACAACCTCGAGCGGGCAGGTTAAGATCCTGAAGGATCTTGATTTCTCCATCGAAGGCAAGCACGTCATCATCATTGAGGATATCATCGACTCGGGTACGACCATGCACTATCTGAAGCAGATGCTCCAGGGGCGCCATCCGAAGAGCATCAAGATCTGTGCGTTCCTCTCGAAGCCCTCGCGCCGCGTCGCGCCCGTGGAGATCGACTACCTCGGCCACGAGGTGCCGGATGAATTCCTCGTGGGCTATGGCCTTGACTATGCGGAGAAATATCGGAATCTGCCCTACATCGGGGTGCTCAAGCGTTCCGTCTACGAATAAACCGGAGGAGGTAGAAATTGAATCAGTCGATATTGCGAAATCTTGCTTTTTACGCGCTCATGTTCTTCGTTGTCTGGACGGTCGCCGACTATATGTCGGGCAGCCATCAGGCACCGCAGGCGACGGCGCTCGGATACAGCGACTTTAACGCAAAGGTGCAGTCGGGCGAGGTCGACAAGGTCGTCATCGTACAGAACAACATCCGAGGTACGCTGACGGACGGGACGGAGTTCACGACGATTGCGCCCGATGCACCGAACAGCGATCAGGATCTCTACAAGCGCCTTTCGGACAAGGGGATTAATATCTCGGCAGAGAATCCGCCTGAGCCGCCGTGGTGGCAGACAATGCTCACCTCACTCATCCCGATTGCGATTCTCATCGGTTTCTGGTTCTTCATCATGCAGCAGTCACAGATGGGCGGCGGCCGCATGATGAACTTCGGCAAGTCGCGCGTGCGGCTCATGGTGAGCGACAAGAAAAAGGTGACGTTTGCCGATGTCGCGGGTGCGGACGAGGCGAAGCAGGAGCTTGAGGAGGTTGTGGAATTCCTTAAGACCCCCGAAAAATTCAACGACCTCGGTGCGCGCATTCCGAAGGGCGTCCTGCTCTTCGGCCCTCCGGGCACGGGTAAGACCCTCCTCGCAAAGGCGGTTGCCGGCGAGGCGGGCGTGCAGTTCTTCACAATCAGCGGCTCCGACTTCGTCGAGATGTTCGTCGGCGTCGGTGCTTCGCGTGTGCGCGATCTCTTCGAGCAGGCAAAGAAAGCCGCGCCGTGCATTGTCTTCATCGACGAGATAGACGCCGTCGGTCGTCAGCGCGGGGCAGGGCTCGGCGGTGGACATGACGAGCGCGAGCAGACGCTGAACCAGCTGCTCGTCGAGATGGATGGCTTCGCATCGAACGAGGGCATCATCATCATCGCGGCAACGAACCGCCCCGATGTGCTTGACCCCGCGCTCCTGCGCCCCGGTCGCTTCGACCGCCAGATCGTCGTGGACAAGCCCGACGTGCGCGGGCGCGAGGCGATCCTCAAGGTGCATACGAAGGGCAAGCCAATCGCGGATGATGTGAATCTGGACGTGCTTGCGCGCCGTACGCCCGGTTTTACGGGCGCGGATCTCAGCAACCTCGTGAACGAGGCGGCGCTCCTTGCTGCGCGCCGCGACAAGAAGAAGATCTACATGGCGGAGATGGAGGAGGCGATCGAGCGCGTGCTGGCAGGCCCCGAGCGCAAATCCCACGTCATGACGGACGAGGAAAAGCGCCTCACGGCATACCATGAAGGCGGTCACACCCTTGTCGGTCTGCTGCTCGAGCACGCCGATCCCGTGCACAAGGTCACAATCATCCCGCGCGGGCGTGCGGGCGGCTATATGCTCTCCCTGCCGAAGGAGGATCGCTCCTACCGCACGCGTTCGGAGCTGTTCGACCGCATCAAGGTCGCGCTCGGCGGGCGTGTTGCAGAGGAGGTCGTGCTCGGTGAGATCAGTACGGGTGCATCGAGCGACATCCAGCAGGCGACGCAGATCATCCGCAGCATGATTATGCAGTACGGCATGAGCGATACTATTGGCCCCATCGCCTACGGTGAGGAGAACCATCAGGTCTTCCTCGGGCGTGACTTCAACCGCGACCGTAACTATTCCGAGGAGGTCGCGGGCGAGATCGACCGCGAGGTGCGCCGTTACATCGAAGAGGCGTACGAAGCATGCCGCGTCATTATCACGGAGAACCGCGAGAAGCTCGATCTGATTGCGAACGCACTGCTCGAGCGTGAGACGCTGAATGCAAGCGAGCTCGAGGAGCTGATGACGAAGGGGGAGATCAGCGATAAGAGCAAGGATGACGACGATACGGATGATACCGGCAAACCTGCGATGATTCCCGTTGATGTCGTGATCGACGACTCTACGCAGACGAGCGAGGAAGCAGAGCGCGCCGCCGAGGAGCGTCCTGCGCCCGTTCCGAGCACAGAGCCAAAATTCAATGTGACGCAGTGGAATAAATAGAAACAATGACGGAGGCGTTGCTGCATGAATGAGAATGCGGCGGCGCCTTTTCTTTTAGGAAATGTGAGATTTTGACGATAATATAAGGGATACATTATCGTATGGATGTGATTGCAGGGATGCGAAAAGAGGAAGACTATGCAGTGGTATGAAGAGATCATGGAGGCGGCGCAGGAAGCGATCGACTATGTCGGCGCTGTTCTGCATGAAAATGGTGTGCTGACGGTACCTGCACAGCAGGTCTTGACGGATTTTGTAGCGGCAGTGGGGGCTGTCGCAGAGTATCTGGCGGGAGAGGAAGGCACTCTGATCGAAAAGTGTCGTCGCTATGCATTGAATGCAGTGCATTCTGCCGAGAAGGCACTGGCGGCTGAAACGTCAGAAGAGGCCCTGTCGTACTTCTCCTACGAAGTACGACCGCTCTTTCTCGACCTGCACTATCAGCTTGATCTGGAATATAACATACTGCGTCACCCTGAGCGAGAAGAGGAGTATCTGGCGCAGACACTTGCGGCATTTGAGGCGGCACGCAAACGACCGCGCCGCACGGATTTCAAATATCGCGTCTCGATTATCGTACCTGCCTACAACAAGGTGGAGTTTTCGCGCTGTGCCATTGAGAGCCTTTTCCGTCATACGGACTTTTCACGCGGGGATATCGAGCTCATCACGATCAACGATGGCTCGTCTGATGAGACGGAGGAGTATTTCAACAGTCTGCCGCACGAGAAGAAGATCAATCTGAAATACAATGTCTACAATCACCTCGGCTGGGGGATTGCGCGCCACATCGTCGAGGGGGAATACGTTGTCTACTTCTCCAACGATGCCGTGGCGACGCCTCGTTGGCTTGAGAATCTGCTTGCTGTTCACGCGGCGGAGCAGGATGTCTTCTGGGTTGTTCCGACTTGCAACGAAGAGTGTATCTCCAACGCACAGGGAATTCCTGTCGACTACGCAAATACCTTTGAGGACATGGAGAAAATGCAGGCGTTCGCTGCGCGTAATAACGTATCGAACCCGCTCCTCTGGGAGGAGCGGGCTATTCTCATGCCGTTTGTGAGCGTCGTGCCGAATCTCTTCGACGTGCCTGAAATCCGTGCGGACTACCGCTATACGATGTGCGACTTCGAGGACGATGACTTCTCTGCGATGCTGCGCCGTTCGGGCTTTCGCCAAATTCTCGCAAAAGATACCTTCGTCCATCATTTCGGCGGGATGACGTTGAACGAGGTTCGCACGAAGCGCGGCAAATATAAGAGCATCGTATCCATGCGCCCCGTCTTTTATGAAAAGTGGAAAGTCGACCCGTGGGAGTCGCGTGGACATCTGTACTTTGTCGATGTGTTCTTGAAAGAACTGTGTGTTCTGCATGTGCCGGTGCGTATCCTTATCATTGAACCTCGCTTCTGCGAGGGACTTCTTTACATACGCAATCATTTTCGACGACTGCAGAAGAAGGTTGTCATTGACGCCATCGTAACGGATGCGCACTATTTGGCGGATGTACAGTATATGGCCGACAGCGTGCGTCGACTGCCATCACTTGATCATCTCGCAGAGGAACTGTTTGGATGCTATGATATCATTCTAATTGGTGCGGCGCTGAATGATCTTGATATACCTCATATAATCCCCTTTTTTCAGACTTGTCATGAGCATCTGCATGTGCACGGATTCATCTATGCCTCACTACACAACTTTAACAGTTTCGAGCATACGATGGAGAGTCTGACCAATGAAATTCCATTCCTCGCGTATCCTCTCATTCTTCCGCTCGAAGGTCGGCGCATACTGCCGACAGCACGACTCGTCGAGGCGCTGAAGGTGCAGTTTTCTACAGATGCCGTACGTGTAGGCTATATGAGCGTGGGGCATAACTTCGAGGGGGGAGGCACTTTCATCAACGTAACGGGGCAACTCCTTGACGCTTCGGGTGATGAGAAAGGTCGTGTGCAACAGCTCCTCATGGGAGATGTCGTCGCTGTTCGTATCAAGAAACAGGATATATGAGAAATATGAAGATATAGGGAAGAGATCACGGGATCTAATGCGTGATGTTATATCGAAGGGAGCAGATGTATGAAGGTTGTTATCCTGGCCGGCGGACTCGGTACGAGGATCAGTGAGGAATCAGCGCTGCGGCCGAAGCCCATGATCGAGATCGGTGGCAAGCCGATTCTCTGGCACATCATGAAGATCTATTCGTATTATGGGTTTCATGAATTTGTGATCTGTCTCGGCTACAAGGGCTATATGGTCAAGGAGTATTTTGCCGACTACTACCTGCACACTTCGGATGTCACCTTTGACTTCACACAGGGCAACAGCATGACGGTGCACAACAATGTCTCGGAACCGTGGAAGGTGACGCCCGTTGATACGGGGCTCAATGCTCAGACGGGCTGCCGCATCAAGCGGATTCAAAAGTACATCGGTGACCAACCGTTCATGCTGACCTACGGCGACGGTGTGAGCGATGTCGATCTGCATGCACTCATCGCGGCGCATGAGGCGAAAAAGAAGCAGGCACTCGTGACAATGACGGCGATTCAGCCGGGCGGCAGATTCGGTGTACTGGATATCGAATCTTCGACCAATGAGGTCAGCCGTTTTGTTGAAAAGGCAAAGGAAGACGGCGGCTGGATCAATGGCGGTTTTATGGTGGTTGAGCCGGCGGTATTCAATTATCTGCGTGATGATGATGCATGTGTCTTTGAGACGGAACCGCTTGAGACGATCGCGCGAAGCGGTGGGCTTCATGCATACAAACATACGGGGGTTTGGCAGTGCATGGATACGCAGCGGGATAAGGTTCGGCTGGAACATCGTTGGGAGACGGGGTGTGCACCGTGGAAGTTATGGTAATCACCAAGCGCCAATATGGGCTCCTGCCTGCTTTTTATATAGAAAGATGAGAAGCATATGCCAAAGTTGAGCATTATCATTCCCGTATACAATATGAATACACAGGTCAATCAATGTCTGTCGACGATACGGAGAACGGTACGGCTGCCGTATGAGGTAATCATTGTTGACGACGGCTCATCGGACAATGAGCGTGTTGCAGTTTCTGTGGCAGGGGATGACGTTCGTGTCCTTCGCAGTGAGGAGCATCATGGTTTTTCGCATGCCGTAAATATGGGAATCCGCGCGTCTGTTGGAGAAGTTGTTCTATTTCTTCATGCAGATGTCTTGCTCGCACAGCACACTGCAGAGGATATGTTGGATGTACTGATTAGTGATCCCAGGACGGGGGCGGTGTGTGCCGTTGCTCCACGTACGTATGAGTGGGAACAATACCTTCCAGAAACAGACTATCACTCCTTGGATGCTTTTGAAGCGGTCGCAGAGGATGTTCGAGCGCGAGCCGGAAACAAGAGATTTCCTATGATCATCGCGGAGCTGTTTGCACTCATGGTGCGCCGCGATGTACTTGAGAGAGCAGGACTTCTTGATGAGGAATATTCGGTGCCTGCCCTTGCGTCATATGATTATACCATACGAATGACGCGTGCGGGGGACGGCATCGCTGCGATACCAAGCATATATGTGCACCATAATGATAGTATCCATGCCCAGGAGATGGAGGAGTACGACCTGCTGCGTCAGCGTGAGCGCTCACTTTTTTATTCGAAACAGGGGCTTTCTCTCGATTATTCCTTTTACGTACGTCTGGATATTCTGCCGATGGCAGATCTGACACGTGAGGGGGTGCGAGTTCTCGAAATCGGTTGTGCCTGCGGGGCGACGCTAAGGGAGATTGGAGCACGAAACCCAACGGCATTGCTGTATGGCGTCGAACTCAATGAGAGAGCCGCTGCAATCGCAGCACCATTTGCGAAGATTCTCTCTATGAATGTAGAGAATCTTGACCCTGCAGAGATTCCGGAGCGTTTTGATTACATCATCATGGGGGATGTGATTGAGCATCTGTTAGATCCGTGGACGGCGGTTCGCAATATGCGCGAACTGCTCGTGCCGGGCGGTTCGATCATCGCGAGTATCCCGAACGTGGCTCATATCACCAATCTCTATAATATGCTGAGCGGTTCTTGGACGTATGAGGACATGGGGCTGCTTGACCGTACGCATTTGCGTTTCTTTACAAAATCTGAGATTGTCAAGATGTTTGAGGAAGCCGATCTTGTCATCGATGACATACGACCAAGATCGGTGACACTTGGTGATTCGTGGGAGGCGTTTCGAGAAGAGATTCTTTCTCTTCATATGATTGACGTGAATCCCGAGGATCTGGATGCATATCAATGGTATGTGTGCGCACGGCGCGTGTAGGACGTGGAAGGCCATTTTAGATTTTTTTGTGGCATGGAGCCGTTATCTGCGCTATAATGGGGCGGATAACGGCTTTTTGATTGGAGGTATGCGATGAGCAGGGATGTGCTGGAACTCCTGCGGGCGGCGGGCGGCTATATCTCAGGGGAGAAGATGGCGGAGCGGCTCGGTGTGACGCGCGCAGCCGTATGGAAGAAGATCGCAGCTCTGCGCGATGCGGGCTATGATATATCGAGCGCGCCGCGCAGCGGCTACGTCCTGCGCTCCGCCCCTGACCGCCTGATCGAGACGGAGATTTCGCAGGATCTGAAGACGGCGCTCGTCGGTCGGAAGGTCATCTGTTACGATGCGGTGGACTCAACGAATCTCGTGCTGAAAAACCTTGCACGCGAGGGTGCGGAGGACGGCACGGTGGTCGTTGCCGACAGTCAGGGGACAGGGCGTGGGCGCATGGAGCGCGCGTTTTTCTCGCCGCCGGGCAAGGGCATCTGGGTGAGCATTCTCCTGCGTCCGACATTCCTGCCGCAGGATGCGCCGAAGTGTACGCTGATGGCGGCTGTCGCCGTCGCGCGTGCGATGGAGGCGTTCGGGCTGCGTGCCGAGATCAAGTGGCCGAATGACATCCTGCACGACGGGCGCAAGCTGGTCGGCATCCTCACAGAGATGAGTGCGGAGATGGATCGCGTGAACTATGTCGTGATCGGCATCGGCATCAATGTGAACATTGCACCCGAGGATTTCCCCGCAGAGCTGCGCGCGATAGCAACGTCGCTGATGCAGATGAAGGGCGCACCGCTGCCGCGCGTGGCGTTCCTACAGGAACTGCTGCGCGCTCTCGATGATCTCTATGCGAGCGTGCAGCGCGAGGGCTTTGCTCCTGTGCTGGCGGCGTGGCGGGAGTATGCCGTGACACTCGGGCAAGAGGTGCGCGTGATCGGCCCTGCGGGCGAGGAGTTCGAGGGCGTTGCGGCGGACATTGATGCGGAGGGCGCGCTCCTTGTCGACACGGCAGAGGGGCGGCGGCGCGTGCTTGCGGGCGATGTGTCGATTCGCCCGCGAAGATAATTTATTTCCGAAAGAAAATTGATAGTACGGAGGAAAGAACTTGCTGCTAGTACTGGACATCGGCAACAGCAACATCGTCATGGGCGCGTACGAAGGGAAGCGGCTTCTGCGGCACTGGCGCATCTCGACGGATCGGCAGAAGACGGGCGACGAATACGGTATTCTGTTCAATGAATTGTTTCGTTATCAGGGCATTGAGATGTCCGATATCAAGGCAATCATTATCTCCTCGGTTGTACCGCCGCTTGTCGTTCCCCTGCGAAAGATGTGTGAGCGCTACTTCCGCATCCGCCCGCTGATCGTTGGGCCAGGCATACGAACCGGTATACGTCTGAACTACGAAAATCCGCGCGCCATCGGTGCTGACCGCATTGTAAATGTCATCGGCGCACACGAGCAGTTCGGCGGGCCGCTCATTGTCATCGACATCGGGACGGCGACGACATTCGATATTGTGGCGGAGAACGGGGACTTCCTCGGCGGCGTCATCGCGCCGGGGCTTGGCTCGAGTGCAGAGGCACTCTTCCAGCGTGCGGCGCAGCTGCCGCGCATCGAACTCGTGCCGCCGAAAACAGTGGTCTGCCGCAGTACGATCCAGGGCATGCAGGCGGGCATCATTTATGGCTACGTTGGGCAGATCGACGAGATTGTCCGACGTATCAAGGCGGAGCTTGCGATGGAGATGAAGGTGGTCGCGACGGGCGGCTTTGCACGTATGGTAGCAAAGGAATCGCAGACGATTGACAAGGTCGATCACTTCCTGACGCTGACGGGGCTGCGCGTTCTCTATGAGCGAAACCAGCCGTGAAGCCAATGAAAATAGGAGCGTTCACGTTCGATGATCCCGTCTTTCTCGCACCGATGGCGGGGGTGACGGACACGGCATACCGCGTGATCGCACACGATATGGGCTGTCCGCTCGCGTTTGCAGAGATGGTGAGCAGTCAGGGCATCCACTACCGCAACGAACACACGATGAAGATGCTCCGCACGGAGGAGGGCGAGCGTCCGATTGCGATGCAGATTTTTGCCAAATCTGCGGCGATGGCGGCGGAGGCTGCCGCCTACATCGAGGAGATCGGGACGGCGGACATTCTAGACTTCAACATGGGATGTCCCGCGCCAAAGGTTGTGAAGAATGGCGAGGGCTCGGCGCTCATGCGTGAGCCGAAAAAAGCGGAGGAGATATTAATCGCGATTCGCCGCGCAACGAAGCTGCCGTTCACGGTGAAAATGCGGCTCGGTTGGGACGATGCCTCGCGCAATGCCGTGGAGATTGCGCGGATGGCGGAGGCGGTCGGTGTCGATGCCGTTGCAGTGCACGGGCGTACGCGTGAGCAGTTCTACAGCGGCAATGCGGACTATGCGGCGATTGCAGAAGTCAAACGGGCTGTGAATATTCCCGTGATTGTGAGCGGTGACATCCGCCGTCCCGCCGATCTTGCGCGTGCACTCGACATCACAGGTGCAGATGCGGTAATGATCGGACGTGGGGCACAGGGGAATCCGTGGATCTTCCCACGGCTCATTCACTGGCTGCATACGGGGGAGGAGCTGCCTCCGCCGACACTCATAGAGCGTGCCCGGGTGATCCTGCGGCATCTCGATCTGCTCGTTGGATACAAAGGGGAATACGTCGGCATCCGCGAGATGCGAAAACACGCAGCATGGTACACGCGTGGTCTTGCGGGCAGCGCAGAGCTGCGCGAGCGATTCAACCGTGCGGCATCAAAGGATGAATTTGTAAACATTCTGCGCGAAGCGTGGGAGATATAGAAAGGAACCATCATGAGTGACGATAAGAAGACATCGGTCTGGTCGAAGTACACGGAGAAGGAGCGTGCGGCGGTAAACGAGCTCGCACGCGGCTACATTGATTTTCTCTCGGACTGCAAGACGGAGCGCGAGAGCGTGACAGAGGCAGTCCGCCGCGCACGTGCAGCGGGCTACCGTGATCTTGCAGATATCATCGCACGGGGGGAGAAGCTCGCGGCGGGGGACAAGGTCTACGCCGTCAATATGAAGAAGGCAATTGTGCTCTTTCATATCGGGACGGAGCCTATGGAGTGCGGCATGAACATTCTCGGTGCGCACATCGATACCTGCCGTCTTGATGTGAAGCAGAACCCTCTGTATGAGGATAATGGACTGGCGTATTTCGATACGCACTACTACGGCGGCATCAAGAAGTACCAGTGGGTGACCATTCCACTCGCACTGCACGGCGTTGTGGTCAAGAAGGACGGTACGGTGGTGGAGATTGCGCTCGGCGAGAAGGCGGACGATCCCGTGTTCTGCGTGACCGATCTCCTCGTGCATCTCTCGCAGGAGCAACTTGAGAAAAAGGCATCAAAGGTCATCGAGGGCGAGAAGCTGGACGTGCTCATCGGCGGCTATGCACTCAAAAAAGACGACAAGGAATCCGTCAAGGACGGGATTCTCGCACTCCTCAAGGAGCACTATGACATCGCCGAGGAGGACTTCAACTCGGCGGAGTTGACGCTCGTTCCGGCGGGGCGTGCGCGGGAGCTTGGCTTTGATCGCAGCATGGTGCTTGGCTACGGGCAGGATGACCGCGTCTGCTCCTATACTGCACTTTGCTCTATGCTCGAGACGGAAGCAGTAAAGCGCACGGCGTGCTGTCTTCTCGTGGACAAGGAGGAAATCGGCAGCGTCGGCGCGACGGGGATGCAGTCGCGCTTCTTTGAGAACATGGTCGCCGAGGTCCTCTCCGCCTGTGGGCAGTATACGGAGATCGCCCTGCGCCGCACCCTTGCACGCTCAAAGATGCTCTCCTCGGATGTGTCGAGCGCGTACGACGGGCTCTATGCGGACGCGTTCGAGAAGAAAAATGTCGCATATCTCGGGCGCGGTATGGTGTTCAACAAGTTCACGGGTGCACGCGGAAAGTCCGGCTCGAGTGACGCGAGCGCGGAGTACCTCGGCGAGCTGCGCCGCATGATGGATGAAAATGGCGTCAGCTATCAGCTCGCAGAGCTCGGGCGCGTCGACCTCGGCGGCGGCGGTACGATTGCCTACATAATGGCGCGCTACGGCATGGATGTGATCGACAACGGCGTCGCTGTCATGAGTATGCACGCGCCGTGGGAGGTCACGAGCAAGGTTGATATCTACGAAATGAAGAAGGGCTACGACGTGTTCCTGCGGAACGCATAAGTAACCACATCGCCGCTTCCGCGGTATCCCTCCCCCGCAGCAACGGGGGAGGCTTTATTTGGAAAGGAGCATTCTATGGTCTCAGAGCAGATGTACGAACTCGGTACAAAGAAATCCACGATCCGTACGATCTTTGAGTACGGGCAGAAGCGTGCGGCAGAGATCGGCGCAGAGAACGTCTTTGACTTCAGCCTCGGGAATCCGAACGTGCCTGCGCCGACATTCATTCAGGAAGCGGCAGTGGACATCCTGACGCACAGTGACCCGACGGAGGTGCACGGTTACACGATTGCGCCCGGAAAACCGCAGGTCCGCGAGATCCTTGCCGCCGACCTAAAAAAGCGATTCGGCATGGAACTCTCGGGAAAAAATCTTTTTCTTACGGCGGGCGCGGCGGCATCTGTGACCATTGCGTTCAAGGCTCTTGCCGAGCCGGGAGATGAGTTCGTCACGATTGCCCCATTTTTTCCGGAGTACCGTGTCTTTGTCGAGGCGTGCGGGGGGAAACTTGTCGTTGTGCCTGCAAAGACAGACGATTTTCAGATTGACTTTGCCGCACTTGAGACGGCAATCACGTTGCACACGAAAGCCGTTATCATAAACTCGCCGAACAATCCGAGCGGTGCAGTCTACAGCGAGGAGACCATTCGGCGGCTTGCGGAACTCCTGCGTGCAAAGGAGCAGACGTATGGACACCCGATTTTTATCATTGCGGACGAGCCCTATCGTGAGATTGTCTACGATGGTCTGACCGTTCCGTGCATTCCTCTCTACTATGACAACACGATTGTCTGCTACTCCTACAGCAAGTCCTTTTCTCTGCCGGGCGAGCGCATCGGCTATATCGTCGTCCCGGATACCGCTGCGGATTTTTCACGCGTCTACGGTGCAATGGCAGGTGCAGCGCGTGTCCTTACACATGTCAACGCGCCCTCACTCTGGCAGCTTGTCATTGCACGCTGTGCGGGAAAGGCTGCTGATCTGAGTACATACGCACATAATGCAAAGCTGCTCTACGAAGGGCTGACGGCAGCTGGGTTTGAATGTATGTGTCCGCAGGGGGCGTTCTATCTCTTTCCAAAGGCACTCGAAGAGGACGATGCGGCGTTCTGTGCACGCGCACGTGAGTTCGATCTGCTGCTTGTGCCGGGCGCGGACTTCGGCTGTCCAGGGTATTTCCGTGCGGCGTACTGCGTGCGTACGGAAATGATCGAGCGTGCACTGCCACACTTTCAAGAGTTGAGAAAAACCTACAAAGAAATACATGGATGAAGTTCGTTAATGATAGCTTCATTAAAATATATATTGACAATCACTCTCCTCAGAGCTATACTTAATATCGATTTACACTTCGCAAGGGTTATCATTATCGAATGATATGCCACGAGTCTATCGGGAATTACGCGCGTTTTCATACGTTTGACAAGGAAGGTGTTCTTTTTGACCAGTGCTGAACTCTTTGAAAAAGGCGGACCGGTAATGTACCTGCTGCTCCTGTGCTCGCTCACGGTGGCAGCGATTGCTATCGACCGTTTTTTGCTCTATCGTCGTGCATCGCAGGGGGCACGTGCGCTTGAAGCGGATGTTGCCGCCGCGCTTCGCAAGAAGAAGCTGGATGAGGTTGCACCTGCTGTGAAGGGCAAGGACAACATGGTTGCCCATCTCATACAGAGTGCGGTTGATGCGCGTGCGGCAGGGGAGGATGTTCCCATGACGCTTGAGGCGGTCTACGGTGAGGCGGCAATGCTTCTGCGTGCACGTCTCAACTATCTTTCAACGATTGTCACGCTTGCACCGCTGCTCGGTCTTTTGGGTACAATCTCGGGTATGATCCAGTCCTTCAGCGTGTTCAACCTGCAGGCAGGGCAGCCGATGGCGATTACGGGCGGCATCGGAGAGGCACTGATTGCAACGGCGACGGGACTTCTTGTCGCGATCTTTGCACTTGTTGTGCACACCTACTTCGCACAGCGCATGGACATGATGCTGACACTGCTCGAAAAGACGATGAATACCCTGCTCGCGGGGTTCGCCGCGAATGATGGAGGGCATTCTCATGCGTCGTAATTTTCATGATGTGCGTGAGCCGCTCGTCATGATTATCCCGATGATCGACATTATGCTCTTTCTGCTTGTTTTCTTCATGCTCAGTACGATGTATATGGTGAATGCGAGCACAGTGCAGGTCAGTCTCCCTCAAGCGGCGAGT
>NZ_ALKG01000097.1 GCF_000286455.1 Selenomonas sp. FOBRC6 | reverse complement strand
TTATTTTATCAGCGATTCCCTAGAGACACGAGCATCAGAGAATTGAGGAGGATGAAGGATGGCGTTGGATCGCAGTGCTGTGATCGATGAGGTGCAGAAGCTGGCCGATGCGCCGTCGGTCTACGAAGGACTGAAGGCGAAAGCAGAGGTGTTTCTGGAGGCGGTGGACACGCCACAGGAAAAATCTGCGTTTCGGACACTCATTGATGAAATAAAGAGCGATGTGCTGACGATTGATCAGGTCATCAGCTTCACAGAGTCACCGGACGGTGCCGCTCTGTTCGGTGCGCAGAGAGCCGGAGAGTATAATGCTGCGGCAAAGCAGGCGAAGGAGCAGGGGGAAGATACCTGTATCTGCCCTGCGTGTCAGGCCGGCAAGGAGATCCTTGCGAATCAGGCGGCGATTGTCTCGTAGTCGTGGTGTATGGAAAGGAGCTGTTGCACGAACGCATTCGTGTAACGGCTTTTTTGGTGAAGAAAGTGAACATATGACCGTTGCGGATGTCTATATCAACATTCCGGTCAAGAGCATCCGACAGGAGTTCACCTATCTCCTGCCGGAGCGGCTTGCGCAGGTCGTGGCAGGGTGGCGTGTCTTCGTCCCGTTTGGCAGCGTGCGTAAGGAGGGGTTCGTCACCTGTGTGCGCACCTACGATGCAGCGCGGGATGGACAGCATGCGCTGAAGGAAATCATCGATGCGGTGGATGAGGAGGCATGGTTTTCCCCCGAGCTTCTTGCCGCCGCACAGGAGCTGTCGGACTTTTACCTTTGTTCGGCGGCGGAGATCATGCGTCTCTTTATGCCGGGCAAGAGCGGTCTCAGAATTTTCCCTGTCTATGCAGCGGCGGAGGATGGGGATGAGGGACACCCCATCCTTGCGGATGCGCGCGTCCATGCCGTCTATCGACATCTGCGTGAGCACGGCAGTCAGCGCATGGCGCAGCTGCGGCGGGAATTTCCTGCGGGAGAGGTCGAGCTGTGTGTGGAAAAACTTCTGCGCTATGATTTCGTGCGCAAGGAGTATGAGGCGGATAAACGCGACAAGGCGCAGTATGAGAAGTACTATACTGCGGGGGAGATTACGGACGAACTGCTTGCGGGGCTTGCGCGAAAGCCCGCACAGGCGCGGGCGCTCCTGCTCTTTCGGGAACGTGAGGAATATGCGCGCGCGGAACTCGATGAGAAGGGGATCTCGCCCGCGACGATCAAGAATCTCGTTGCGGCGGGTCTCCTGACGGAGCATCTGCGGCGCAGACTGCGCAATCCTTACGGAACGGATGTGGGAGCAGCGCGGGCAGATGAGCTGACACAGGCGCAGCACGCAGCTGTCACGGTGCTGCATGAGGGGCTCGCAGACGAGAGCTTTCACGGGTATCTGCTGCACGGCGTCACGGGCAGCGGCAAGACGCGCGTCTACATCGAGACGGCGCGCGCCGTGCGCGCACGCGGTCGGCAGGTTGTCGTGCTCGTGCCCGAGATCGCGCTCACGGGGCAGCTCATCACGGCATTTCAGGAGGTCTTTGCAGATGACATCGTCGTCCTGCACAGTCAGCTCTCGCTCGCGGAGCGCAACGATTCGATCTTCCGCGTGCGGCGTGGCGATGCGGGCATCATCATCGGCGCGCGCTCGGCGCTCTTCACGCCCGCCAACGACGTTGGCGCAATCATCCTCGACGAGGAACAGGATATGTCCTACAAGCAGGATGAGTCACCGCGCTATCATGCACGCGTGGTCGCAGAGATCCTCGCGCGGCGGCATGGGGCGATCCTCGTGCTCGGCAGTGCGACGCCGTCTCTTGAGTCCTATGCGCGCGCGCAGGCGGGGGAGCTGATCCTCCTCACGATGCCGGAGCGCATCGGCAGCCAGCCGCTGCCTCAGGTGCGCGCGGTCGATATGCGTGAGGAGCTGCGGAGCGGACGGCGCACGATCATCTCGCTCGCACTGCGCGAACTGCTCACGGAGACGCTCGCACGTCATGAGCAGGCGATCATCATGCTGAATCGGCGCGGCTACTCGACCTTCATCATGTGCCGCTCCTGCGGGGCGGTCATCACCTGCGCGGACTGCGGTCTGCCGCTTGTCTACCACGCGAACGGCGCGCTCGTCTGCCATCACTGCGACCTGCGCGCCGCCGTGCCCGAGACCTGCCCGAAATGCGGCAGCCGCTATATCAAATACTTCGGCTCGGGGACGGAAAAGCTCGAGGAGGAGCTGGGGCAGCTACTCCCGGCAGCGCGCCTTGTGCGCATGGATCGCGATACGACGGGGCGAAAGTTCGCGCATACGGAGATTCTGACGCAGTTCCGTAGGCGCAACTTCGACATTCTCCTCGGCACGCAGATGGTTGCAAAGGGACACGACCTGCCCGGAGTGCAGGCGGTTGGCATCATCAGTGCCGATGCGAGTCTGAATCTGCCCGATTTCCGCGCGGCGGAGCGCTGCTTCATGCTCATCACGCAGACGGCGGGACGCGCGGGGCGGCACGGCGCGCGCGGCGAGGTCATTGTGCAGACATACAACCCCGAGCACTATGCTGTGCAGGCGGCGTTGCGGCAGGACTACGAAGCGTTTTATGCCCGCGAGATTGAACTGCGGCGCGAGCTCTTCTATCCGCCGTTCAGCCGCCTTGTGAAGCTCCTCTTTCACGAGACGAGCCGCGAACGCGCATGGGGCGAGGCAAACGCCTTTGTGACGGCCTTCCGATCGGCGTTTGGGAAGGAGCAGGACTGCATGGTGATCGGCCCCTCGCCCGCATTGATCGAGCGGGAGCGCGGCGTCTATCGCTTCATCGTGCTCATCAAGACGGCTGCGCTCGCCGATGTGCAGGCGCATTTGCGCGCACATGCGATTCATTTGCGCGATGATATTGCAATTGACATCGACCCCATCACGATTTTTTGAGAAATAATAGAAAAAACTATTGAATATAATTGAGAATCCTGTTAATCTGGAAAAAGAAGGAAAACGGATGAATGAAAAGCGGCACGAATCTTTTTTCCTTGGAGCAATGGAGGAATGACTTCCTATGGTGACGATTCTCGGGCGGGCGAAGATCAATCTGACGCTCGACATTCTGGGGCTCAGGGAGGACGGGTATCACGAGATTGCGACCGTGATGCAGTCCCTTGCGCTTGCAGACACGCTTACCCTCACGCAGCAGAAGGAGGGAATCACGCTGCGTGTAGACCTGCCGGGGCTTGAGGCGGATGAACGAAACCTCGCCCATCGCGCGGCGGCACTTATCATGAATGAGTGCGGCGTGCGTGGCGGTGTCCACATCGACATTGTGAAACGCATCCCCGTCGCTGCGGGGCTTGCGGGCGGCAGTGCCGATGCGGCAGCGACGCTGCGCGGGATGAACGAACTCTATGCACTCGGACTCTCGGATGAGGATCTTTGCAGACTTGGCGCCAAGCTTGGCTCCGACATTCCCTTTTCCATCATGGGCGGCACCGTCCTCGCGACGGGACGCGGTGAGATCATGCAGCATCTCGCGGATTTTCCTGCCACCCATGTCGTGCTTGCAAAGCCTTCGGCCTCCGTGTCAACACCGTGGGCATATCGCAGCTATGACGCGCATCCGCCGGAACTGCATCCGGACAATGCGGCGTTTCTGGAGGCGCTTACGCGTGGAGATCGCACACGCTGCATAGAGCTCGTCTGCAATGTGCTCGAGCCCGTGACAGAGGCGGCGCATCCCGTGATCGGCGATTATCGCACGCGCATGCGTGCACACGGTGCGCTCTGTGCGATGATGTCGGGCAGTGGTCCGACGGTGTTTGGCCTCTTTGCGGAGGAGCGGGCGGCGCGCGCTGCGGCAGAGGACTTCCGCAGCGGAACGGATGCTGCGGTCCACTTGACGCAAACAGCAGGTAGGTACGGGGAATAGGAGAACCAGAGGGATCAATATGGAAGGAAAACTATCACCAGTTGTAGTGAACAGCTATCAGCCGCTTCGTGAAATTGTCTGTGAGGTGCTGCGCGACGCGATCCGCGGCGGCATCCTGAAGCCAGGCGAATGGCTGAAGGAGAACGACCTTGCGGACGAACTTCTCGTCAGCCGCACGCCTGTGCGCGAGGCGATCCGCAAGCTCGAGCAGGAGGGCTATGTTGTCACCGTGCCGCGCCGCGGCGCCTATGTGGCGAGCGTATCCATCCGCGACATCAACGAGATCTTCGAGATCCGTGCGGCACTTGAGGCGCTTGCCTGCGAGCTCGCAGCGGAACGGATTACGGATGAGGAGCAGGAGCGCCTAGAACGTCTCCTCGTCGCCATCGGACGCGCCATCGAGGAGCATGACATGGAGCGCATTGTGCGGACGGATATTGAGTTCCACGAGCTCCTCTATCAGGCGGCACGCAATGAGCGTCTGCTTGCGATCATTGGCAATCTACGTGAGCAGCTCACGCGCTTCCGTACGATCTCGATGTCGCATCCGGGACGTCTCAAGGCAACGCTTGAGGAACATCGTGCAATCGTGGACGCGATCGGCTCGGGTGACGCGCGCCATGCACGCAAGGTGGGCGCAAAGCATATGGAGAACTCGGAACAGACACTGCTCTATGCCATCGAGGAGCAAGAGAAAAAGACGGGAACAACCATCGTCAAACGCAAGCATAAAAAGAGTCAGGAAGATGCCGAGTAGGCTTTTCCGGAGAACGGGAGGAGCATAATGTTGGATTTTGTTACGGTTATTCTGGCAGCAGGCAAGGGTACACGCATGAAGTCGAAGCTGCCGAAAGTCCTACACCGTGCGGCGGGGAAATCCATGCTGCAGCACGTCATAGACGCGGCGGATGCAGCGGGGGCACGGCGCAATATCGTCGTCACGGGGTTTGGCGGCGATGTCGTGCGTGAGAGCATCGGAGACAGCGTGGAATACGTGGATCAGCGTGAACAGCTCGGGACGGGGCACGCCGTTCTGCAGACGAAGGAGCTGCTCGCCAAGGAGCATGGGACGATCATGGTGCTCTGCGGAGATACACCGCTCCTGACGGCGGAGCTCCTCGCACGCTTTCATGAGGAGCATGTGCATGCGGGCGCGAAGGCGACCGTACTCACGGCAATCATGCCGAATGCAAAGGGGTATGGACGCATCGTCCGCCGCGATAATGGCGAGGTGCTGAAGATTGTCGAGCACAAGGATGCAACGCCGGAGGAACGTGAGATCCACGAGGTCAATGCGGGGATTTACTGCTTTGACGCCCAGGCGCTCTTTGCAGCGCTTTCAAAGGTGACGAATGACAATGCACAGGGTGAGTACTATCTCCCCGATGTCCTCAGCATTCTGCGCGATGCGGGGGAGAAGATCTGGGCGGTGGTCGCGGACAACTATGAGAGCACGCTTGGTATCAACTCGCGCAGTCAACTCGCTGTGGCAGAGCGCATCCTGCGTCGCCGCAAGGTCGAGGAATTGATGGCGGACGGCGTCACGATCATCGATCCGCATACGACGTTCATCGACGCAGAGGTGCGTGTCGGCATGGACACGGTCATTTATCCGTTCACCTTCCTCGAGGGACTCACGGTCATCGGCGAGGACTGCGTGATCGGCCCAAATGCGCGCTTTCAGAATATGGTCGTTGGGGACAATGTCAAGGCGCACTACGTCTATGCGCATGATGCAGAGGTCGAAAGCGGCACGGATCTCGGACAGTTCAACCACATTCGTCCGGATAGCCACATCGCTGCAGGCGTGAAGATCGGCAATTTTGTCGAGGTCAAGAACTCGAACATCGGCGAGGGCTCGAAGCTGCCCCATCTTTCCTACATCGGCGACTGCGACATGGGCGCGCACGTCAACATGGGGTGCGGCACGATTACGGTCAACTACGACGGGAAGCAGAAGTTTCGTACCAATATCGGCGACAATGCCTTTGTTGGCTGCAACTCGAACCTTGTTGCGCCCGTCACGGTCGGCGAGGGCGCCTATGTTGCCGCCGGCTCGACCATCACGCGCGACGTACCCGCAGGAACGCTCTCCGTGGCGCGCGCGCGTCAGAAGGAGATCGAGGGCTGGATTGACAAACGAAAATGAGACTCGTATATGATTCCCCCGAATGGCTCACAGCACTGTGAAAAAGACAAGGGACGCTCTTCCAAAAAACTAGCGTGCGTGTTATACTATAGATAGTTATTGTGTATTTTATTTATAGTGACGCATCTGGTTTTTAGGAGGAACATAGAGATGAGTTTTCCGACCGACAACGTGTGCATCCTGACGGGGAATGCCAATCCACAGTTGGCAAAGGATATTGCGGAACGTATCGGCATACCGCTCTGCGAGGCTTTTGTCGGGCAGTTCAACAACGGCGAGATCCAGGTGATGATCGAGGAGAGCATTCGCGGCAAGGATATCTTCATCATCCAGTCGACGAGCTTTCCCGTCAACGACAACCTCATGGAGCTGCTGATTCTCACAGATGCGTGCAAGCGTGCATCTGCACACAGCATTACGGCGGTTGTCCCGTACTACGCCTATGCGCGTCAGGATCGCAAGACGCGCGGGCGTGAGCCAATCTCGGCAAAGCTCGTTGCGAATCTCATGACGACGGCGGGGGTGACCCGTGTTGTGACGGTCGACCTCCATGCGGGGCAGATTCAGGGGTTCTTTGATATTCCCGTGGATCATCTTGCTGCAGCACCTGTGCTGGCGAGCTACTTCCGTGAGCAGGCGATCGAGGATCTGGTTGTCGTCTCGCCAGACCTTGGTGGTGTCACGCGTGCGCGCATCATGGCGGACTTCCTCCATGCGCCGATCGCCATCATCGAGAAGCGCCGCCCATGTCCGGGCTGTGCGGAGGTCATGAACCTCATCGGTGAGGTCGAGGGGAAGACGGCACTCCTCATCGACGATATTGTCGATACGGCAGGTTCTCTCTGCGAGGGAGCAAAGGCGCTCAAGGAGCGCGGTGCAAAGCGCGTGCTGGCGGCCTGCTCCCATGCGATCCTCAGCGATCCTGCGGTTGAGCGGCTCAATGCCTCTGTGATTGACCAGCTTGTCATCACGGATTCGATCCCGCTTCCGCCGGAGAAGCAGTCCGATAAACTCGTCACACTTTCGCTCGCACAGTCCCTTGCGGATGTCATTGTGCGTATCCAAAGCCATCGTTCGGTGAGCCTGCTCTTCAATCATCACTAAGCAAGTTCCCGCAGACAGAGAAAGAGACGTCTAAGGGGCGTCTCTTTTTTCATAGGAGTAAGACATGCACGTCATCATCATCGGTTCCGGTCCTGCGGGTGTCTCTGCCGCCCTCTATGCGCGGCGCGGCGGTGCGGATGTGACCGTCATCACGAAGGGGACGGGCGGGCTCGCTGCTGCGGAGTGGGTTGAGAACTACTACGGCTTTGCTGAGCCGATCTCCGGCGCAGAGCTAGAGCAGCGTGGAATTGCGGGAGCAAAGCGTCTTGGTGTCCGC
>NZ_ALKG01000096.1 GCF_000286455.1 Selenomonas sp. FOBRC6 | reverse complement strand
ATCCTATGACAGTGAGATGGAAGAGTGTGCAGACTTTTATGCCCAGTTCGTTATGGGGCTTGTGTCGCAGCTCCGCGAGGAGTCGAAGGATACGATGGTGTACGTGGAGCAGCGTGTGGACTTCTCGGACTTTGTACCCGATGGGTTCGGCACAGCCGACACGCTCATCATCTCCGGCAAGACCGTCTGCATCGTGGACTACAAGCACGGAAAGGGCATTGAGGTCAGTGCTGAGCGCAATCCGCAGATGATTTGCTACGCGCTCGGCTGCATCCAGATGTTCGACGGACTGTACGACATCGAGTCAATCTGGATGATTATCTTCCAACCGAGGCTCAGCAACATATCGGAGTTCACCATCTCCAAGGCAGACCTTCTGTCATGGGCGGCAGATACACTCGCCCCTGCGGCAAAGTTGGCACACGAAGGAGAAGGAGTGTTCTGCGCCGGAGCACACTGCCAGTTCTGCAAGGTCAAGGCAACGTGCCGCAAGCGGGCAGAGTACAATCTGGAACTCGCCCGGTATGACTTCGAAATGCCACCGACACTGGAAGATTCGGAAGTAGAAGCGGTGCTTGCAAAGGCTGACACACTCGCCGCATGGGTCAGCGACATCAAGGAATACGCTCTGCAGCGGGCGATTCAAGGAAAACAGTGGACGGACTGGAAACTGGTCGAGGGACGCTCGAATCGGAAATACACCGATGAGGCGGCTGTCGCCAAAACCGTCAAAGAAGCAGGCTTTGAGCCGTATGAGCAAAAACTGCTCGGAATTACGGCGATGACTGGTCTGCTCGGAAAAAGTAAGTTTGAGGAACTGCTCGGAGGGTTCATCGTAAAGCCGCAGGGGAAACCCACCCTCGCTCCGATGAGCGACAGGCGACCGGCGATGAATACCGCAGCAGAAGATTTCAAGGAAAGTTGAGGAAAACACATCATGGCAAAAGTTATCAATCCGACAAAAGTGATCACGGGTGTCAAGACACGTTGGAGCTATGCCAACGTCTGGCAGGCAAAGTCCATCAACGGAGGCACGCCGAAGTTCAGCGTATCGCTTATCATCCCGAAGAGCGATACTAAGACTGTGACGGCAGTGAAGAAAGCCATTCAGGCGGCATACGAGGAAGGGCAGTCGAAGCTCAAGGGCAGCAGCAAGTCCGTGCCCGCACTCACGGCGATCAAGAACCCACTCCGTGACGGCGATGTGGAACGCCCGGACGATGCGGCATACAAGGATAGCTACTTCATCAACGCCAACTCGGCTACGGCTCCCGGCATCGTGGATGCTGCCCGCAATCCGATCATCGAGCATTCCGAA
>NZ_ALKG01000095.1 GCF_000286455.1 Selenomonas sp. FOBRC6 | reverse complement strand
AAAACCACGCGATAGTCGCGTGGTTGGAAAGAGCTTAAGCGGTGAACAGAAAATCCCCAGTGTGCTAAACTATGCGTAAGCCTGCCAGCTTAAAAATAGTGAAGACACTAGGGAGGAAACAGCATTATGTCGAAACAACAAAATGCCGATACGCATAGTTTAGCACACACAAAGTGGAATTGTAAGTATCACGTTGTGTTTGCACCGAAGTATCGGCGCAAAGTATTCTACGAAGGGAAACGGCTGGAAATCCGGGAGATCCTAAGAAAGCTGTGCGCGTGGAAGGGAGTAGAGATCATTGAAGGGGAGATCTGTCCGGATCATATCCACCTGCTGTTAAGTATCCCGCCGAAGATCAGCATATCGAGCTTTATGGGATACCTAAAGGGCAAGAGTAGCTTAATGATATTCCAGAAGTATGGGAACATGAAGTTTGCATACCGTAATCGAGAATTTTGGTGCAAAGGGTATTATGTCGATACCGTAGGAAAGAACACCAAGGCGATTAAGG
>NZ_ALKG01000094.1 GCF_000286455.1 Selenomonas sp. FOBRC6 | reverse complement strand
TCCGTTGTGGTAGAATGGGGGTAATCCATAGTGCTCCTTTGCTGATGTTTTGTAGCAGAACCATTATAGCACGGGATGTCACTATGGATTTTGTTTTTGTTTAGCTGTTCAACTTCATTTTACAACGAACCGAATTATAATAACATGGAATATTTCAACCAATGATTGTACGAGAGGAGAAAACGTGATGAGCAAGGCGATTACAAACGATTTCGAGACACGCCGTTATCGTCTCGCCGAAGTGGCGAAATCGGGCGATGTCGCGACGCGCACACCGATCTACGCGACGGAGTCGACGAGCGGGGTTGTTTGGGTGCTAAAGCCGGGGCAAACAATCAAGCCGCACGGACACGCCAAAGCGGACGATATCTGGATCTGCATTCAAGGTGAGGGCGTTTTCTATCCAGCAATCGGCGAGGAACGCCCTATCGAAAAGGGGGATGTCATCGTCTCTGCAAAGGGGATGTGCCACGGCATGAAGAACACGGGCACAGAGGACTTCATTTTCGTTGGCATCCTTGCCCCCGTTCCGGCAGACTACTTTCCTATCGAAAAATAGCTATTATTTTAATCGCTTAATTTTCTGTGGAAAATTCTCCAGTGGGAGTAGTAGAGCGTTCAAATAGCAAGGTTGAACTTTATTATCAGTATTTTACTAAGATTTCTCACCACAGAGATTCCATTCGCTCTACCTGGACGTCTGGAATCTCTCTTTTTTGTTGCAAAGAATCATTAGCCATCTTCCCCTATCC
>NZ_ALKG01000093.1 GCF_000286455.1 Selenomonas sp. FOBRC6 | reverse complement strand
TCGTGAGCTTTGCGCCTTCCCCCTCAAGTTCGAGGTTTTCGCGCCCCTCGACGCCGAGCTTGCCCGCCGCGTTGAAGGACTTCTTGACCTTGCCGCCGTAGAAGTAGACGTGCTTCTCGCCAGCGACATCAAAGCTCTTGAAGCCGGTCAATGTGTCATTGATCGTGCGATAGGCGATGCGGAAATCTGCGGCAGGAGCATCTGCGGCATTGTCGCTGATATAAATGTCCTGACTCGACGATGCGCCCTTCGCCGTGACCTTGCCGTCCTTATCGCCGTTGACCTTGCCAGAGCCGAGGTCGATGCCGCCCGAGAGGTCGAGGTCAAGATTCTTGACGGCGAGCGTATCGCCTGCTGTCGGCAGAGTCGCCGCATGCGCCTTGATCTTCATGTCGGACTTGCCGTCCGCGCCCGCCTTCGTCGCGCCCGTCAGTGTGACGTCGCCCGTAGTCTCAATATCCGACGGCTTCTTGAAAGTCGCGCCCTTGATATTGATGTTGCCCGTCTGCGTCGCGCCGCCGATCTTGATCTCGCCGTAGGCACTGTTGTTGATGTTCCAATCGCCCGCACCCGTGCCGATGTTGATCGCCTGCGACTTCGTCGCCTTTTCGAGCGTGAGCTTCTTACCGACGTTGACCTTGTTATTCCCGAGGTCAAGATCGTCGGCTTCGATCTTCGTGTCGTCCGTGGATCTCAGATTGCCCGCGACCGTGAGCTTCTTGCCGGCATCCATCTTGATGTCCGTCGACTTCGTCTTGAGTCCGTTGACATTCACCTTCGGCGTGACGGTACGATTCTCAACGACAGCGACCTTCATGTTCGTCTGGTTCTTGAGCTTGAGATCGCCGTCCGACATATCGGCGGCGATGTTTTCAATCTTGTTCGCCTGCGTGCTGAGATCCATCGAGCCTTTGCCGAGAAGCAGCAGATTGCCGACGGTGATCGGCGCGCTCTGGGAAAGCCCGTCGCCGAGCACCGCGCCGGGCGCATCGGCATGGAGCGCGAGCGTATCGCCGGATGTGCCGACGACCGCGCCCGTAACGTTGATCTTGCCCTTCGTTAGGATACTCGTATACTTGGGCAGATTGCCGCTCGCGATGCCCGCGATGGTCGCCGTGCCGACATTCTCCTTCGTGCCGATGGCGACGTTGTAGAAATTGCCCGCCTTGAGCTTGCCGAGACCTGCATCCGAGACGAGTGCGCTCGATCCGCCGACGGTGAAATTGCCCGCCGTCTTGGGCTGAAGGGCAAACGTGCCCTTCGCATTGCTGTCGGCAAACGTGACATTGCTCCAGTTCGTGACGCTGTCCGTCACCATCTTCATCGTGCCCGCGCCCGCCGCGAGGTTTGCGCCCGCAGCAAAGTCCACGGCGTTCGCCTGGAACGTCGTGTTCTTATTGCCCGTATTCGAGAGTGTTCCCGAGAACTTGAGCGTTGCGCCCGACTCGACCGTCAGCGGTGCCTTAACGTCGGCTGCACCAATTTCAACATTGCCCGTAGACGCATTGCCCAGATGGACTTCGCCCGTGCCGGAGTTGATGAAATCAAGGTTGGGCAGCACGAGATCGGCGGCACTCGAAGAGCCGACGGACATCGTCTTGCCCGACGTTTTCGTCTCAACCGTAACTTTTCCGTTTGCACTCGAAAGAGTGCCCTGCGCTCCTGCGGGGAGCGTCAGCGCATCCGTCTTGACGTTGATCGTGCCACCAGCTGTCGACACCTTGCTCGCCGTGACAAAATTGACCGTCGTCGCTTCAAGCGAAGTCGCCGCCGCGCCCGTCGACTTGACCTCAGCATTCGCATCGAACTTGAGCGTGCCGCTCGCCTTGAGCTTCATCGCGCCCGCTGCGTTTGTCATGCCGTACGTGCCGACCGTGAGATCGCCCGTGACGTCGATATCCGCGCCGCCCGTTGTCGTGACAAAGCCCACGTCTTCGCCGATGGTGAGATTCGTGCCGTTCTTGAATACCATCTCCTTCGCACCGCCGTCGAGCTTGCCGAGGAGATTGGCGCCCGTGAGACTGACCTTCGCATCGTCCGCTTCGAGCTGGAGCGAGTCCGCCGTGAGGACGCCCGCGCCTTCGATGGCGTTCTTCGAGCCAAGCGTCAGTGTACGACTTGGCGAGACCGTGACTGCGCCGCCGACCGTCAGCTTGCCCGCGCCCGTGTAGATATAGAGGTCGCGGTCTGCCGTCACGCCGCCCACCTTGATATCCGCCTTCTGATTTTCGTCGCCGACAATGTTCCGGCGGAAATTCCGTATCTTGCCCCCGCTCGTAAAGGTATCGCCCGCGAGGTCAAGCCCGCCCGAACCCGTGCCGAAGTTGATGGTCTTGCCGTCCGTGAGCGTCCGGATCTGCGCCGTGTTTCCGGGGATGCCGGGATTCGAGATCGTGCCGTCCAGCGTGAGCGAATCCGTGCGCAGCTCGACATCGCTCGCCGTGATGGCTGCTGCAGCATTGAGTTCAATGCCCTTGCCACTCTGGGACTTGCCGACGATCGTGACCTTGCCCGTGCCCACATCAATCTGCGTGCCCGCGAGCTTGACGCCCGCCGCCGCCGTCGTCGTGCTGCCCGCCATCTCGATACTGCCGTCCGTGACGCTCCAAGAGGTTGTGTCGATCGTGGCGCTGCCGAGATCGATGCCGGAGACGCCTGTATTCGGCGAGTTCGCAAAGCCTATGCCGTGCTCGGCAAGACCGCCGCCGAGCTTGACATTGCCGCCGTTCGTCCTGATCTGCACGCCGTTTGCCACGCTGATATTGCCGCCCGCGCGTCCATTCGTATCGGAGAGGACGTCGAGATGGAGCGCGCCCGCCGTCGACTTGATGTCGGCATTGATGCTGATGTTGCCCGTCGCCTTGAGCGAGAGCGTCGCGTCGCCGCCCGCCGTCTTATTGATCGCGTCCTGCACCTTGATGAAGTTATCATTGTTGCCCGTCAGATTCGGTGTCTGGATGGTTACAGATGTACCACTGTTCAGCGAATTGGTGACGGTCTGTACGTCCGCCTGAGAGCCGGCTTCAGGATCACCCGCCGCACGCGTCTTGACCTCAATGTCGTCGGGATCGATCAGCCATTCGCCGCCCTTGCCCGCTGCGGACGAGGCATCGACGCTTCCTGTGATCTGCACCTTCTTGCCCGAGGTCTCGACCGCACCGCCCGCGCCCGTGCCCTTGCCGCGTGCCGTGATCTCGCCCGCAAAGCGCGTCATGCCGTCCGACCATACGGCGATCGTGCCGCCCGCGGCATCCGCTGCCGTCGCATCTGCACGGACAGCCGCGCCGCGCTCGACCGTGACATTTTTCGCGTGCGCGAGGTCGCCCGTACCCTGCCAGCCGCCGCCGATCTCGACCGTGCCGGCTTTCGCTCCGCTCACATCCGTCACACTGCCCGAAGCGAGACGCACGTCATTCGCCGTCATGCGGATCGCGCCCGCCGCACCGTCCAGGCTCGCGGCACGCACGATGCCCTCCTGATTGACCGCCGAGCGCGTCAGCGCGTCACCCGTCGCTGCGGACATGAAAACGAGGCCTCCGTCTGCTTCGACGAGACCTTTGTTCGTAACCGCCTGCTCCATAGCAGCCTTCGTCGGGACGACCGAGACCTTGCCGTCGCCGTTGAAGTCAAGCGACACGGCTTCGCCCGCCGCGAGTACCGCTGCGCCCTTCTTCGCAACAATAACGCCCTCGTTCACGACATCCTTGCCGAGCAGGGCGACCGTCCCCTCATTTTTCGCAATGAGAGAGGTGCGGTTAATTACCTTGCCGTCACTCGGCGTGCCGACAAAGGCGTATTTTCCCGCCATAAAGTCCGCATTCGTAATGTTCATCGTCGAGGCGAGAATCGAGCCCGCATCCACCTGTGCGCCGGGCGCAAAGAGAACACCTGCGGGATTCACGAGGAAGACGCGACCGTTCGCCGAGAGCGTGCCGAAGATCTCCGACGGATTGTTTCCAATCACGCGGTTGAGCAGAGCTGCCTGTGCATTCGGCTGATAGATATTGACGCGCTCGCCCGCGCCGATGTTGAACGAGTTCCAGTTGATGACGGCATTCTGCGTTGCCTGATGAATCGCCATCTCTGCCTGTGATGCCGCGATCTCCGCCGCACCCGCCGCAACCTGTCCGCCCTGCGGCAGTGCCATCGCGTGATTCATGCCGCCCATCATCAGTGCACCCGCCGCCAGGATGCCGATACCGCTGCGCAGACTGCGTCGCATCTGTCCACGCCGCTGCTTTCTCATCATGCTCATATTGATACCCCTTCAATCAAAACACAGTGGTGATAGCCCCATCAGAAGAATTTATAAATCTGAAACCAGAAACGCCCGCTGCGATCCGTATCCGAAACGGCGTCCTCCGACCCAATTTTCCATGCATAGTACGCGCGTGCCACCCAGTTTGCCTGATTGCTCCAATTCACGCCGACGCCCGCGCCGTAGATGCTGCGCCCCATCTTCCCCGTATATCCGGGGAGCCCGTTGTGATAGAGATTCACATGACCGCCATCGGCAAATGCAATCAGCTGCCATACATTCCCATCGCCCTCACGCGTCGGCAGATTCCAGCGCAGCTCCGATGTCCAACGCCAGCCGTCATCCCCCGATGCCTCGCCGACGGGGTAGGCGCGTACGCCGTTCGGCCCGCCGAGTGACATCTTCTCTGAGGAATCCAGATTCTTCGATGCCCACTGCCGCTGATAGCTCAGATAGAGTGAGACGCGCTCACTGACGTGCTGCAGCCGCGTAAGCTCGAGATTCCACTTGCCGAATTGACCTGCCGTCTGCGCCGTCGCCGCATCGTACAAACGCTGCATCTCGTCGTCGATGGAAAGATCGCCATGCGTATAAGTGAGAGAGAACGTATTGCGTCCCCCCGTCCAGAAGCGATCCAAACTGTCGCCGTTCACACCAAACACCCAGTTGTGCGCGCTCTTCGGATTGCTGTACGCCATGCCCTTTGCCTCATCTTCGAGACTTTTGAGGTCGAGACGAACGGTTCCGTAGATGTTCACATCGCGGCTGCGCTTGAAATTATGCTGCCAGTAGACGCTCAGCGTCTGTGCCGTTCCCGTGTAGTCAAGTGCCGAGAACGCACCGCCAAGCGTGTAATACGAGCGTGCGTAACTCACGCCGACACGCTCGCCCTGCTTGGCAATCGGTGTTGAGTAGGAAGCCGAACCCGACCACATGCCGCCATTCGACATGATGCCGCCCACCGAGAGGAGATCGCCCTCACGCGCGGGGCTGGCATAGTTGACGAATGCACTGTACTGATAGCGTCCCGTATAGCGGTAGCCGCCGTTATCAACACCGACATAGCCCCATGTACGGTGTCCCTTGTTCTTGACATTGACGACAAGATCCGTCGTCCCCTGCCGGCTGCCTGCCTTCAGCTGCGTATTTGCCTCCACGCGTGAGAGATCGTTTGTCAGCCAGACACCTCGATTGAGCGTACTTTTTTTCACAAGGTCGCCGGACGAAACTCCGATCTCCCGCCGAATCGCTTTTTCATTGAGATAGGATTCGTTGTTCACAATGATCTGATCGTAGTGCCCCGGTACAATGGTGAAATTCACCACACCATCCTTGAAGTTCTGTGGTGCGAGGTAGGCAAAGGCAACAAAATATCCCTTTGAACGGAGGTATTTCGTAACCTCCTCTGCCTGCGCATCGAGTTCCGTGAGTGTCGCATCCTTATGCCTATGCGCTGCAAGCACATCCGCAAGCTCCGCCTCTGTCACGGGATTCTCCCCCGAGAACGTATAGCGCGCAACCCATATGCGCTGCTCTGCGGGCACGGTCGGCTCTGCGGCAAAGGCAGGAGATGCACAGACGGACATTGCCATACAGGAAACAAGAAAGAAGCGCGCGGTATGCCCTCCGACACGCTGCACGCTCGTCCTCTTCCCCATCTTATGTTGTTTCATCTGCATCCGAGCCTCCACACATCTTTTTATCTTTACTATTATCTCAATGTTATTATCGTTTATTTTCGTCTTCATCTTAACATATATGCGACTTTATTCCTAGATTCATCTGTTCCTTTTACAGGGATTTCGCAATTCTAATATACCTTCGCATTTTTTCATTCACAACAAATAAAAAGCCGCCTCCCCAAATGGGAAAGCGGCCTCTCAAACTCAGTTTCGTCTGAATTACTTCAGCTCGACCGTTGCGCCGGCCTCTTCGAGCTTGCCTTTGAGCTCCTCAGCCTCAGCCTTGCCGATGTTCTCCTTGACCGGCTTCGGTGCGCCGTCAACGAGCTCCTTCGCTTCCTTCAGGCCGAGACCCGTTGCCTCACGGACAGCCTTGATGACGTTGATCTTCTTGTCGCCTGCAGATGCGAGAACGACCGTGAACTCCGTCTTCTCCTCGCCGCCCGCAACAGCCGGAGCAGCGCCGCCGACAGCAGCAACAGCAACCGGTGCAGCAGCGCTGACACCGAACTTCTCTTCCATAGCCTTGACGAGCTCGGAGAGTTCGAGAACGGTCATGTTCTCAATGGCTTCCAGAATCTGATCCTTGTTCATGATATACCTCCAAAAATTAGTGTAATTTCTCTTCGAATATTCTTATGCGGACGCCTTCTGCGCACGCACTGCATCAAGCACATAGACGGCATTGCGGATAACGCCCTGAAGCACGTTGACCGTGTTCGTAATCGGCGCATTCATGCTGCCCATGAGCTTTGCAATAAGCTCTTCGCGCGACGGGAGCGACGCAAGCGCCTGCACCTCATTCGCCTCGATGACCTTGCCCTCAACGGTACCAACCTTGACGGACAGGATGCCCTTGTCGTCGAGCTTGTTCTTCTTGATGTAGTCGCAGATGACCTTTGCAGGTGCAACCGCATCCTCTGCCGAGAACGCAAACGCCGTCGTGCCCTCGAGATGCGGGTCGAGCCCCTCAAGTCCGAGTGCATCGGCTGCACGGCGCACCATCGTGTTCTTTACAACGTGGTACGTGACGCCTGCGGCGCGCAGCTCGCGGCGCAGCTCCGTGTCCTGTGCGACCGTGAGACCGCTGTACGTCGTGAAGACCGCGCCTTTCGCCGAAGCGAGCTGCTCTTTCAGCTTCTCGACAATAATTTCTTTTTTGTGGTCTGCCAAATGTTTTCCCTCCCTTCATTTTTGGGATATAAAAATCTCCGGCTGCTTCTACCGCCGGAGATGAATGTTCAAATTCACGTCCGGCCTCGGCAGGCGACTACGTCGTTAGATGCTTGCGCAAACCTGCTGTCTACAGCCCGGGGAAATTCCGTTTGCTCTTAGAGCGCAACGGGGACGGCAGGTCCCATCGTCGCCACAACGGTGATGGAGCGGATGTACTGCCCCTTTGCCGCTGCCGGCTTCACGCGGATGAGCGTGTCGATGACTGCCTGATAGTTCTCGCGGAGCTTGTCCGCATCGAACGACGCCTTGCCGATGGGAACGTGGATGTTGCCCGCCTTGTCCGTGCGGTATTCCACCTGTCCTGCCTTGATCTCGCCAATCGCCTTTTTGAGATCCATCGTGACCGTGCCGAGCTTCGGGTTCGGCATGAGTCCGCGGGGACCAAGCACCTTACCGAGACGGCCGACCGTGCCCATCATGTCGGGCGTTGCAACGGCGACATCGAAGTCGAGCCAGCCGCCCTGGATCTTCTGCACGATCTCATCCGAGCCGACGAAGTCCGCACCGGCAGCCTCTGCCTCTGCGACCTTTTCGCCCTTGGCGAAGACGAGAACGCGCTGGGTCTTGCCCGTGCCGTTCGGCAGGACAAGCGCGCCGCGCACCTGCTGATCCGCATACTTCGGATCAACGCCGAGGCGCACGTGCAGTTCGATGGTCTCGTCGAATTTGGCGGTTGCCGTCTTCTTCACGAGTTCCATCGCTTCCTGCAAAGCGTAGAGCTTGCCGCTCTCGATGAGCTTCGCAGCGTCTTGGTACTTCTTACCAAACTTTGCCATTGTTTCTCCCTTCGTGGTCATAGCGGGCATACGCCCTTCCACTGACCGCAGACTTAGTCTGTGATCTCGATTCCCATGCTGCGGGCAGTGCCCTCGATCATGGATGTCGCCGCCTCAATCGACGCAGCGTTCAGATCCGGCATCTTGGACTCGGCGATCTCGCGCGCCTTCGAGCGCGGGAGCTTCGCGACCTTCGTCTTGTTCGGCTCGCCCGATGCCTTCTCAATGCCCGCCGCCTTCTTCAGCAGAACTGCTGCCGGAGGGGTCTTCGTGATAAAGGTAAAGGAACGATCCTCAAAAACCGTGATCTCAACCGGAATAATGAGCCCCGCCTGCTTCGCCGTGCGCTCATTGAAGTCCTTGACGAACGCCATGATGTTGACACCCGCCTGACCAAGCGCAGGACCTACCGGAGGAGCCGGTGTCGCCTTACCCGCAGGAACCTGCAGCTTTACGACACGCGCAACCTTCTTTGCCATCGACAAATCACCTCCTTTCGGTGTATGTTTTTAGAATCAAATCAGTTCGACCTGATCGATTTCCACATCGAGGGGCGTCCCCTCCACGTCGACCTGCACGCGCAGCCCCGACGAGTCGATTGACGTGATCTTGCCCGCGTAGTCCTCGAACGCACCCGAAGAAATGCGCACTGTGTCGCCGACGCTCACCTTCGTGCGGCGCTTCGGCGTTCCACCAACAGAGCCCGAGAGAATGCGCTCCGCCTCCTCCGCCGTCAGCGGGATGGGGTGCTTCTCCGAGCCAACAAAACCTGTGACGCCCGTCGTGTTGCGGACGACATACCACGAGTGTTCATCGACGATCATGTCGACGAGTACGTAGCCGGGGAACACCTTGCGCGGGACGACCTTTTCCTTGCCGTCCTTCATCTCAATCTCGTTCTCCACAGGGACAACGACATTGAAGATCATCTCGCTCATGCTCGCTGAGTGCATGAGGCGCTCGAGGTTCGCCTTGACCTTGTTCTCATAGCCCGAATAGGTGTGGATGACATACCATGCCCGGTGCGGGTTTGCCTGTCTGAGATAGAGTTCTTCCTTATCCGCCATGTCCCTCTCCCGGTCTAGTAATGCAGTATGACCTGAAACACACGCGCAAAAATCGTGTCACAGATCCAGATCAGCGCGCAGACTACGACGATGGCAATGCCGACGACACCCGTGTAGGTGACGAGCTCCTTCTTCGTGGACCACGAGACCTTCTTCATCTCTGCGACGACTTCCCGCAGGAATTTGACTATTTTTCCCATGACAGAGGACGCTTACTTCGTCTCTTTGTGCGGCGTGTGCTTGCGGCAGAACTTGCAGTACTTGCTGAACTCCAGACGATCCGGATTGTTCTTCTTGTTCTTGTTCGTGCGATAGTTGCGGCTATGGCACTCCGTGCACTCCAGCGTGATGTTGTTGCGCATGAATATCCACTCTCCTCAATAAGTTCTTTGGAAACGACTCTTACCAATTTATCATACTTGGAAAATGCTGTCAACGTGTGCCGCGCATTTTCACAAAAAAGCATAAAAGAACCCCCGAATCGGGGGGGGTAATATACAAAATGGTGGCGGCACAGAGATTTGAACTCCGGACACTGCGGGTATGAACCGCATGCTCTAGCCAACTGAGCTATGCCGCCGTTATATGGAGCTGATGACCAGGATTGAACTGGTGACCTTATCCTTACCAAGGATACGCTCTGCCGACTGAGCTACACCAGCGCACAGACTTGGTTGCGGGGACAGGACTTGAACCTGTGACCTTCGGGTTATGAGCCCGACGAGCTACCGACTGCTCCACCCCGCGATGAAAGT
>NZ_ALKG01000092.1 GCF_000286455.1 Selenomonas sp. FOBRC6 | reverse complement strand
TTTATTCTTTTTATTTGTTCTCTGCAATCTCCTGCACGATGGCGAGCGTCAGTGCTGCCGCATCATAGAGATCCTGCTCGAGGATGCTTTCCTCCTTCGTATGGCAGTCCGTCATGCCGACGCCGAGGACGGTGGTCGGCACACCGTAGGCGTTGAAATGGTTCGCGTCCGAGCCACCGCCCTCCTCCTCAAGCACGACGGGGAAGCCGAGCTTTTCTGCGGCGCGGCGCAGATACTGAATGGGGAGCGCGTCGGGGGGCAGTTCGTAGGGATCGTAGTCCTTCTTGATGTTGATTTCCGCCGTACAGCCTGTCCCGTCGAGGGCTGCATTTACACTGTCCACCATGCGCTGTGTGAGTGCGTCCAGCTTCACCTTGTCGCGACTGCGCGTCTCAAAGTTCAGCGTGCAGAACTCGGCGACGACGTTGGTCGCTGTGCCGCCCTCAATCCTGCCGACGTTGCAGGTGGTCTCCTCGTCGATGCGTCCCTGCGGAACGGCGGTGAGCACTTTGCCCGCTGTGGTGATGGCGTTCCTTCCTGCGTCGGGGTCGATGCCCGCGTGCGCCGCTTTGCCCACGATGCGTACGGCGAGCTGATTCTTGCCGGGGGCTTTGAATGCCGCCGTGCCCGCGTGTCCGTGCGTGTCGAGCGTATAGCCAAAATCGGCGGTGAGGAGCGATGCGTCGAGACAGCGCGAGCCGTTGACACCGCCCTCCTCGGCGACGGTGAAGACAATCTGGAGATTGCCGTGTGGGATGTCATGCTCCTTCAGGCAGCGCAGCGTCTCAAGGATGGCAACCACGCCCGCCTTGTCGTCTGCACCGAGGATGGTTGTGCCGTCGGAGCGAATCACACCGTCCTTGAGGATTGGCTTGATCTTCGCGCACGGTTCGACGCAGTCCATGTGCGCCGTCAGCATGACGGTGGGGACATCCGCGACGGTGCCCTTGAAGTTCGCGACGATATTGCCCGTGTTTCCGCCGAGTGCCTTGCCCGCTCCGTCCTCGTGAATTTCCGCCGCACCAAGGTCACGCAGACGCGCTGTCAGCAGATCGGCGATCTCACGCTCATCGAGCGTGGAGCAGCGGATGGAAACCAGCTCGAAAAATTCGTCCAGTACACGTTTTTTGTCAATCATGGCTGCCTACTTTCCAAGGAAGAGGACGATCATAAAGGTAATCGTGGCGAGCAGCATCGGGAGCGCGTTGCGCTTCGACAGCTCCATCGGGCTGACCTTGGCAAGTCCCGCACAGACGAGTGCCGCACCCGCGACGGGGGACATGGAGCGTCCGATCGAGCCCGCCATCTGCGCGAGCGAGCCGAGGTCGATGATGCTCATGCCGAACGATGCTGCCTGCGGTGTGATCGCACCGTTGAAGGCGAGCGCGGCGGCATCGCCCGAGCCGGAGATGACGGCGATGATGAATGGGCCGAACGCGCCCGCAATCTTGGCAACGGACTCTGAGCCCTTCATTGCCTCGATGAGTGCATCCGTGAGCCCCATCGCGGACATTCCTGCGGTAAAGACCGCCGCAGAGACGATGAGACCGATGACACCGCCGTACGCATCTCCCATGCCGTCAAAGAATTTTTTCGTGATCTCCTGTGGATTCTGCCGCGTGACGATGAGGGCGAGCACCGTGCCGACGATCATCGCCGTCGGTACATCCGTGAGCGGCAGAACGGCGATCTGCTTGCTGCCGAGGACGAGCAGGACGAGCGGTACAAGCGGGACGAGTGCGTAGAGCGGATTGACCTTGAAGTCCTTGCCACCCTCCTCCTTTTCGAGCTGTGCGTGATAGGCGAGGCGGCGTGCCTCGTCGGGACCCTCCTTGCGCATGGTGGCGATAATGGTGAGTGTGATGACAGCGACAATGGATGCGACAATTGCGGCGGGCACCTGCGCCATGATGACGGTCATGAGATCGGTCTGCGCGAGATCCGCGACGAAGATGTTGTGCGCCTGCCCCGGACTGATCGCGCTGCCCCATGTCCCTGCGAGGACAGCCGCACCCGCCATTGCAGGATGAACGCCCGCTGCCATGAGCGTCGGAATGAGGATGCTGCCGACTGCCGCCGAGCAGCCTGCCGCGCTCGGAATAGCAATGTTGATCCACCATGTGAGCAGCGTTGCGAGCGGGATGAGGATGAACTTGCTCCGCGTAATCACGCCCGAGATGGACTCGACGAGATGGCGGTCGCAGGTTGTGATCTTCATGACGAACGAAAAGCCCATGACCGTACAGATCACGGGCACGAGTGAACCGTGCACCATCGTCTTGCTGAACGTCGCGACCGCATTGCCCGTGACGCCGCCGATGAAGCACATGAGAAAGCCCGCAGCAAGCAGCACCATGCGCGTCTCGTACTTCTTGATGATGGCGGCAAACGCTAGGATGACAATAATGCCTCCGGCAATAGCCAATGAAAAGACCTCCTTTGAATAAAAACTACAAAACTATACTGAATTTCGACAAATAAATGTGAATTCCTTCACGAAAAGAGGCTGCTCTTGGAGCACCACTATCGGCTCACTACGTTCGCCACTTCCCCCGTAGCGACGGGGGAAGCTAATATGCCGTAATGAAAAGCCTCCCCTGCCAGAGCGGGGGAGGGGGATTGCGAAGCGGTGGAAGGGGCGGTTTGAGCATTTAGGAAAGACAAACAAAGGGCTGTTGCAGGAGTCAAAAAAGACTTTGTGCAACAGCAGCCTTTTCTGCCAAGCTACTCGGCAATCCCCGGGCGCGTCATCTGACGTGGCGAGAGGATGTGGTTCAGTTCCTTCTTCGAGAGGATGCCCTGCTCGAGGATGATCTCGCGGATGGGCTTGCCCGTCGTATACGCCTCGCGCGCGAGCTCGGCGGACTTCTCATAGCCAATGTGCGGCAGGAGTGCGGTGACGATGCCGACGCTGTTGTCGAGCCACTTCTGGCACTGCTCGACATTCGGCTTCAGGTCGACGAGGAGCTTGTCGACGAAGGTGTCGACCGCACGCGTGAGATAGTTCAGCGAGTTGAACATATTGAACGCCATGACCGGCTCCATGACGTTCAGCTCGAACTGTCCGTTCTCCACGGCGAGCGTCACGGCGAGGTCGCCCGCGATGACCTGATAGCACGCCTGATCGAGCACCTCGGCGATGACGGGGTTGACCTTGCCCGGCATGATCGACGAGCCCGGCTGGCGCATGGGCAGATGCAGCTCGTTCAGTCCGCAGCGCGGTCCCGATGCCATCAGGCGGATGTCGTTTGCGAGCTTAATGAGGACGAGTGCCGCATTCTTGAGCGCGGAGGAGAAATCGGCGAACGCGTCCGTGTTGTTCGTCGCATCGATGATATTCTGAGACGTACGGTACTGCTCGCCCGTGATCTCCGAGAGCCGTTTGGCGACCGCCTTGATATAGGCGGGCTCGGCGTTCAGCCCCGTACCGACGGCAGTGCCGCCCATGTTGATCGTGTGGATGTGCCGCTGAACGTAGCGGATGCGGCGCATCGAGCGGCGCACGGCGGACGCGTATGAGCCCATCTCCTGTCCGAGTGTAATGGGGACAGCGTCCTGCAAATGGGTGCGTCCCATCTTGAGGATGGCGCGGAACGCGGTCGCTTTTTTCTCCAGCTCTGATGCGAGGCGGTCGAGCGAGGCGAGGAACACCGCGCTCTTTGCTGAGAGGCAGACCTTGATGCCCGTCGGGAACGCATCGTTCGTCGACTGCGCCATATTCGCGTGATTGTTCGGCGAGATGATGTCATAGCGTCCCTTTGCCTCGCCGCGCAGCTCGAGGGCACGGTTGCAGAGCACCTCGTTCATGTTCATGTTGACGGACGTGCCCGCACCGCCCTGGATCGGGTCGACGGGGAACTGGTCGATGTGCTGACCCGCGATGATCTCATCCGCCGCCTGTACAAGCACGTCGCCGATCGCGTGAGAGAGGCGCCCCGTGTCCATGTTCGCGAGTGCCGCCGCCTTTTTGACCTGTGCGAGTGCGATAATGAAGTCGGGGTCGAGCTTCTGTCCCGTGATGTAGAAATTCTCGATGGCACGCATCGTCTGCACGCCGTAGTAGACATCATCGGGGACTTCCAGTTCACCGAGAAAATCGTGTTCCGTTCGCATGATGCTCTCTCCTTTCGATGCCCGCTGTATTGTCAGTCCAATGCCTCAATCATTGCCGTAAAGCCCTTGACGAGCGTCTCGACACCCATCGTCGGGTACTGGCTCTCAAGCCCCTTGCGCACAGCCATCCGGTTTGCCTCCTTGTTCGGACGAAAAATCTACGCCAATCTGAGGGTCTATTTTATCAGCGTTTCATTAAGATTACTGCCATAGGCAGCATAGAGTCTCTTCATCATATTCCTCCTGTTTTTCAACAACTGTATACAGTATACCACAAAAACAAAGGATGAGAATATTTTTTGAAAAATAAAAGTTTTCTTCTGTGTGAGCATACATTTTTGGTGCTGCTTGGTTATAAGCTCATTTTCAATCCGTTGATTATCTGTATTTATCCAATTCCTTGAAAAAGATCAGAAATGGCCTTATAATGTCCATATTGGGGCGTATAATAAAAATCAGACGGGGGAAAAGATGACCGCCATATTGGACTACAAGGGGGATAAGGGCCTACGGATGCTCGATATATTTGAGAGACTAAACAAGGGGGAGCATTTATCAAAGCGGGACTTAACGAGTTATTACGGCGTGGGTGAGAAAACAATACAGCGGGATATCGATGACATTCGCAATTATCTTGCTGACAAACATGGGTATGAGCCAGACGCTACGGTCAAATATAACCGAGGTCAAAATTATTACTATCTTGCGCGATTCGAGCGCGCGTGGCTATCTAATCAAGAAGTTCTTGCCGTATGTAAGATTCTCTTGGAAAGTCGTGCTTTTATCAAGGAGGAAATGGAGCAGCTGCTCACGAAATTATTGGCACAAGCTACACCGACGCAGAGAAAAGTTGTGGAAGGCGTCATAAAAAGCGAATCGGTAAAGTATGTCCCGCTTCAACACAAGAAGGCCTTAGTAGATATTTTGTGGCAAGTGTCCAATGCCATTATTCAGGAACATCCAATTAAATTTTCGTACACACGGCAAGACGGCAGAACAAAGGAGCGGACAGTTAAACCTCTCGCAGTGATATTCTCTGAGTTTTATTTTTATTTGATAGGACTGCAAACGTACGAGTTGGAAGACGAATTTCGTACCTATCGATTGGACAGAATGAAGGATGTATTAACCCTAGAAGAAAAATTTAGTATTCCTTATCGTGATAAATTCCGTGACGGTGAATTTAGAAAACGTGTGCAGTTCATGTACGATGGCGATTTGATGCGGATAAAGTTTCGTTATTTTGGGGATACCGTAGAACATGTTTTGGATCGTTTGCCAACGGCCAAGGCAAAGAAGCGCGACACAGGCGTATATGATATAAGTGCCGAAGTCTATGGTTACGGTATTTTGATATGGCTCTTGAGTCAAGGAAGTCAAGTAGATGTGATTGCTCCGCAGGAGTTGAGGGACGAATGGTTATCCGTAGCAGAAAAGATCGTGAACAGAGATTATGACGGTTGGGAAGATGTCAGATGAAAAGGGAAAATAGAACTGCTTTGAAATCCTTGACGAAATTCTTATTTTACTGCTTATGGTGGCATTTACCATTGGCATATCATAGGTCGTTGTCGAAAGCAGTCCTTCTTCTCCATGGAAATGCTCTCTTTGCGGTGAGGTTCGGCGGCAAGTTGTGCAGAGCCCACCGTCTGTCACAGGCTGCAAGACAGCCTGTAATAAAAAGTACATTTGGTTTCAAATTTAGCAAGGGGTGTAATCATTGGAAAAGGTTCTATTTTGTAAAATTGCCTCGATGATTTGGTATAAGGGAGTTTGCCCAAAGGATAAACCTTTTAATGGCGGTAAATATCCCCGTGAAACAGGCGATTGCGGAGAAGGCAGGAACTTTATGCCTGTGCAAACCGAGGATGGCGAGATGTGTTTTGGTTTCGTCGAGCCAAAGCGTGGTAAAAGCGGTTATATCAATCAGCTCCGCATAGAAAACATCAGAGGAGGAAATGCCACAGCCACAGATGATGCCGTTGACGATATTTGCGTTATCTGGTGTGCGACCACGAATTTGAACGAAACATCCGTTATGGGCTGGTATAAGCACGCTACCGTATACCGTGAAATTCAAGAACTTGAATATGAAGACGGCGATACTCAGGGGTACAATGTGGAGGCGAAATCTGAGAATTGCGTATTGCTGCCCCGAGAAACACGACACAGACACATATGGAATGCGCCTGTAGCAAAGACCAAAGGATACGGTTTTGGGCAATCCATGCTCTGGTATGCCAGTGAGCCGGAAGCAGCGTCGTTTGTGGAGCGGCTGCTAAAAAACATGGAAGAATATAACGGTGATAATTGGCTGAACGAATATCCTCCCGAACTGGATCCTTAACGATTGCAAGGAATTGATAGAATTTTTCGTTGCTTAAGAAAGAGAGGAAGAAACTGTGTCACAAGAATTGGTAGAAATCACGGCGGCAGGAGAAGTTTTCCCCGCAAAAGGTGCGCCGGAAAGACCGCCCTTTGAGCATCAGCAGGAGGCAATGACAGCCCTGGATAAAATGGATAACGCCTACAATGCGTACAGCACGATGGTCGTTTTGCCGACCGGTGCCGGAAAAACCTACACGGCATCAAAGTGGCTTTTGCGTCGCGCACTCGATCGGGAAATCAAAATTCTTTGGCTGGCTCACCGTCAGATGCTTTTAGATCAAGCCGCAAAGTCGTTCATCAAGTTTGCTGTGGCTGCAGAACTTCCGCATATTACTTCCTTCCGCTATCGTATTGTGTCGGGAGAGATGAAACACGATCGAGCTGTACATATTGAACCGACGGATAATTTGCTCATTATCAGCAAGGACAGCATTGGGAAGAATTTGGAACGGCTTGACCCGTGGCTTAAAGATGAGAAGGAAATATACATGGTGGTGGACGAGGCGCACCACTCCACGGCGAAAACGTATCAAAAAGTGATTCAGTATGTAGCTGCGCGTGTTCCCAATGTAAAACTCATCGGTCTCACGGCGACACCTTTTCGCACCTCCGAAAGCGAACAAATGTTGCTTGCTGATATTTACCACGACGGGATGGAAAATGGAAACGTTGTGCAAAATAAGATTGGCATGGTCTATAAAACAGATCTCAAAACACTTATAAACCGCCACATCTTGTCGAAACCTCGCTTTGAAACCTACTTTACCGATGAGAATTACGGCGAAGGATTGGGCAGCAAATCCTTGGAGACGATTCAGCATTTGGATACTCTGCCGCCGGATATAGCGAAGAAAATCGCTGAATCCGGTCCTCGTAATCGGCTGATTTTGGATACCTATAAAGCAAAGGCGAAAGAATACGGGCAAACTATTATTTTTACCGTCAGCATCGACCATGCAATCGCCTTGACAAAATTATTTAATGACGCCAAAATTCCTGCCCGATATATCGTTTCTACCATCAAAGACGGCTGGACGGGTGTGACCATAAGCAGTAAAAATAATGAGGAGTATTTGGAGGAATATCGTCGCGGTGACGTGCAGGTTTTAGTTAATGTGAACATATTGACCGAGGGCGTTGACCTTCCCATGACGAAAACAGTCTTTTTGGCTCGTCCCACGGTTTCCACGATCTTGATGACCCAAATGGTAGGACGTGCGCTGCGGGGGGAAGCGGCGGGCGGCACTCCATATTCCTACATCGTGGCCTTTATGGACGATTGGAACGAGCATATTTCTTGGGTCAGCCCGGAAACTATTTTCTACGGAGGGCGTGAAAACCCAGAAGATGTCGATTATAAAAAGCGCGAACTTCGCTGGATTGCTATTGCCAAAATCGAGGAATTTGCCGCTATCGTCAACGATACGATTGATACCACCGAGCTTGAAGCCGTCCCCTTCTTCGAGCGTATCCCCATCGGTATGTATGCGTTTCAATACATCAATGAAGATGGCGTGGACTTTTCCTATCAAGTCATGGTGTATAACAGCACCAAGGATGCCTATGATAAATTCATGGAAGAATTGCCGCATCTTTTTGATTGGGCATCCATAGAGGGAGAATATTTATCGGCAGAACAGCTTGAGGAATTGGAGCAAAAAAGTCGAGAACAATTTTTTTACGAAGAGATGATTCCCTCTTACGACCCGAAGGATATTCAACATATCCTCAAATACTATGCCCAGAAAGATTTTGTGCCCAAGTTTTATACCTTTGAGCAAGTGGACAGAGATAAACTTGATGTCCATTTGATTGCGCGAAAAATATGGGACGACAGAATGGATCGGCAGAGGGAACAGGAATATGTGGATGAACTCTGGGAAAACAGTGACGATAATATTTTGCGCCTATTTTTTGGTAAAAAGACATATCTCAGAAAGCTCATCAATATTGAGATTTTGAAAATCTCCGACCCGGATGAATATCCGATTATCCCCCAAGTGAAATATGATAAACGACCTATTGAATCCTTAACGCTCTACGAAATCTCTCAAATCAATCCAAAGTTGGGCAAAACACTGTATGATGATGCCTACGCCAACGCCAAAGTGGAAGGCGGCTATCAATGTGCCAAGTGCGGTAAAGTCTTTTCAGGTCGTCATGGCCTCGAAGTTGACCATATAAAACCTATGAATGATGGGGGACAATCCGTGCTGGACAATCTGCAAGTGTTGTGCAAATCCTGTAACGCATCCAAAGGCGATAAAGCAGAGGAGTGAGCCGAAATGCATGAACTGTTTTATAGTCCGGTCGATGTGGCGCGTATTATCGGCAGGAATATGCTCCCAATAACAGATGCCATGAAACTAACACGCCGTATTTGGCAGGAAGATAACGCATACCTCCGGTCTGAGTATCGAAGTGATTATAAGAAGTGGGCATTGGCTGTCATGTACTGGTCTGACTATATGCAGGATAAAGCTGCAATGGATGCAGAAATTCCCGCCATACAAGAAATGTGTGGCAGGGAACGATCAGATGAATCCATGCTACGGAATGATTTCGATATGGATTTATTTTTCAAAGAACTAAGGATTCGTATTTTGTTTATCAGCAAGAACGAATGTGTCTGGATGAAACTTCGAACAATGCTGAATGATTACGGTTACAAACGCCGCTCACGGGAGTTTGTCCGGTTTGTAAAGGACAGATTATATTTTTATCACATCCAAACCGCACTCACGGGAAATCATATATGCGACGTGGAAACGATGGATCGTCTTGACGATAGGATTACTTTTCGTGTGTTGTAAAATATATCTGAAATTGGTGTATGGGATTGATGGAGCGTTACCGATCACGCAAAAAGAAACATGACCGTTTCGGCATCCACTCATGTGAGGAAATGAAATCTTATGCACGCAAATAGGGGCGTTGTACGAAGTTTTTCGCTTCGTACAACGCCCCGTTTATGTGCGCGTATTGCGCTGTTCTTCAGTGAATCTCGATCTGCTTGCGCGTCGGTGCCTCTGCCGTCTTCGGCAGGTTCACCTGCAGCACGCCGTCCTTGAACTCGGCGTGGATGTTCGCGTCGTCGATGCCGTCGATGTAGAACGAGCGGCTGACTTCGCCCGTGTGACGCTCGCGGCGGATGTAGTTGCCTGCATCGTCCTTTTCATCCTTCGACTCCGTGCGCGAGGCGGCAATCGTGAGATAGCCGTTCTCGTAGTGGAGGGCGATGTCGTCCTTCGTCATGCCCGGCAGATCGGCGCTCAGCTCGTAGTGATCGCCGCTGTCCTTCACGTCCACCTTGAATGAGCTCGCGCCCCAGTTCGCGGCAGGGAAGTCATCGCGGAAGAAGGAATCGTGCATTGCGTCGAAGAGTGCGAACGGATTCGCGCTGTCACGCTGCGAAAGGTTACGGCGTCCAGCAAAAGGTACAAGTCCAAACATGGTAATCAACTCCTTAGAGATTTGGGGCATATGCGATGTTTGGTATTCGATATGCCATTCAGTTGCTTTTGATTGGGAAGATGGTTTGAATCACCTTTCGATTGTTATTATACCTCAAATAGTCAAAAAATCAATAGGTCAAAAAGAAAAGTTTGAAAAATTTTTGGAAGGGGCTATAATGGAGAAAGCAAGACATGTTTACAAGGAGGAAATACAATGTCAAATAAAGATGTGCTCTTCATCGGCTATCCGAAGTGCTCGACCTGTCAGAAGGCGGAGAAGTTCCTGCGCGCGCACGGCTGCGATGCGCAGATGCGCGATATCAAGACGGAGAAGCCGACGGCAGACGAACTGCGTGTGTGGCACGAACGGAGCGGGCTGCCGTTGAAGCGATTCTTCAACACGAGCGGCATGATCTACCGCGAGCTTGGGCTGAAAGACAAGCTGCCCGAGATGACGGAAGAGGAGCAGTACGCTGTGCTCGCCTCCGACGGGATGCTCGTGAAGCGCCCGCTGCTCATCACGAAGGACTGCGTGCTCACGGGATTCCGCGAGAAGGAGTGGGCGGACTGCATGACAAAATAAGTCCTTTCAGGAAACGCGGATCCATGCGGCACCAATCGGATGCTGTTTATTTATCAGCGATACCTATAGACAATTGGCGGAGAAAGATGTAAAATACATGAAAAAGGGGGTTGTTTAGTTAAGGAATCGCTGATAAAATGCAGTCTGCCACATACCAGAGCTTCCTTAATTCTGGGATTCTAGAGGGGATGGACGTTCAAATGAATTTGCGTGCAAAGGTTATGATGCTGGTCGGCGTGCCGCTGATCTTCGTTTTCCTCATACTGCTGGGGACGATTTATTGGAAGGCGTCGGACAGCATCAAGGATGTCGCATCGCGTGAGATGATTCAGATGGCGGAGGTGAATGCTGCCAATATCAATACGGCGCTTCAGGCGAAATCCCGTCAGCTCGAGACGGTTACGCGGCTGTGGGGGACGGAGAATGCCTCATACGATGAGATGATGTTGGGGGCGCAGGAATTTGCAACCAAAACGTCTGATTTCTTTGTCGGGTTTCCCGATCAGCCGTTCATTGACGGCGCAGGATTTGATATTCCCAGCGATTTTGACGCAACCTCTCGCGGCTGGTACAAGGAGGCGGCGGAATCGACGAAGGTGTGTCAGTCGGCTGTCTATAAGGCGGCCAACGGTACGCCGGTCGTCAGTTTCAGTTCTGCGATTCGGAGCGGCGGAAATCTTGTGGGCGTTGCGGGCTGCGATCTGAACCTCGATATGGCCAGAGAGATGCTCTCGAAGGCAAAGATCTACGAAACGGGGAAGGCATTCCTGATCTCGAAGGAAGGCAATTTCATCTATCATGACAAGTATTCCCTTGACAACAGCATCTCCTCGGTGGACGACCCCGACCTGAAGGCGCTGGCGTCGACATTCCTCTCCGGAAAGCCCGTATTCACATCGAGTCCGAACAGCTCGGATAATTTCTACGCCTCGGTGCCTGTCGGTGATTCCGGATGGGTGCTCGTTCTGTGCGTGCCGCAGGCGGAGGTGTATGCCTCCGCAACCGAGCTCCTCGGCATCATGGTGGGCATCACGATTGCGGCATTCGTTCTGCTCGCAGCGATCCTCTTCTATATCGCTCGCCTCATCTCCGTTCCAGTCGAAAATCTCGCGGCGTTCGCGTCGAACGTTGCACGCGGGGATCTGCGCAGCGTGCCGCAGTCCACGGATCGTACGGATGAGATCGGCACGCTGCACAACGCATTTTGCAATATGACGGAGAATCTCCGCAAGCTCATACGCCAGCTCAGTGAGACGGCAGGAAGAGTTGCGGCATCCTCCTCCGATCTGACGGCGAATACACAGGAAGCGGCGCAGGCATCCGAGTTTGCCGCAAACTCCGTCGCGCAGATTGCAGAGACCTCGACGGCGCAGAGTGAGACGATCGTCTCTGCCGCAGCGATGATGCAGGAGGCATCCTCCAGCATTGGTGAGGTGACAGATGTCATCAAGGAGATTGTCACCTCCGCGAAAATGACGGAGGATGAGACACGTGATGGACAGGCCATCCTCAACCATACGATCAGTAAGATGAACACGCTGAAGGATGGGGCGGCTGTTGTTACGGAAACTGTGCGCGGCCTGCAGGAGAGCGCACATGAGGTCTCGAGCATCGTCGAGATGATCACGAGCATCTCTGAGCAGACGAACCTCCTTGCGCTTAATGCAGCGATTGAGGCGGCGCGTGCCGGCGAGCACGGCAAGGGCTTCTCCGTCGTTGCGGATGAGGTGCGGAAACTCGCCGAGCAGTCGAAGGAAGCGACGGCGAATATCTCCGAGCTCCTCAATGGGAATGCGGTTCAGATGGATAAGACGTTCCGTGCAATGGAGGAACAGTCCGTGAATGTCGAGAACAGCGTGGAGGAGATCCATCGTTCCGGTGAGAAGTTTACGGCAATCGCTTCGCACATTGAGTCTCTTTCGGAGAGCATCAACCACATTGCACAGATCGCGCAGTCGGTACAGCAGAACAATCAGCGTGCTGTCAACTCCATCGAGGAGCTCAGCAGCGGCTCGAGCGATGCGGACACGAAGATGCAGGAAGAGGTATCGAATATCTCGGCCGTGACCGAGGAACAGGCCGCCTCCATGTCGGAGATTGCGGCTGCGACCCGCACGTTGTCTGAGATCGCACAGGAGCTGCAGCAGATCACGAAGCAGTTCCAGACCTGAGATTCATAACAGAAAACGCACGACAGTCTGCGATCCTTACGAGGAGAGCAGACTGTTATTTTTCGTGCATTCCACGGGGAAAAGGTGTAAGATAAAAGAAAATGGATTCTGAGAGAAGGATGTTTATGAAACGTGAATACATGGACGGCATTTTCTATGCCCTGCTCTTTGCGATCCCAGCGTACATTCTGGGGCTGTGCTTTCCCATCGTGGGAGGTCCTGTCTTCGGTATTCTGCTTGGTATGCTGTTCGCAAAGAAGCGACGGCCGAAGGCGGTGGAGGAGGGCATCAAATTCACGGGCAAGAAGATTCTGCAGTATGCGATCATCCTGCTCGGCTTCGAGATGAATCTCTTTCACGTTGTGGAGGTCGGGGAGCAGTCGCTCTACGTCATGGTATTCACGCTGCTTGCGGCGTTTGGCGCGGCGTTCCTCATGGGCAAGGTGCTCGGGCTTGACCGTGACATGACCTCGCTCGTCGGTGCAGGCACGGCGATCTGCGGCGGCTCTGCGATTGCAGCGGTTGCGCCCGTGATTGGGGCAAAGGATCGGGATGTCGTGATCTCGATTGCAACGATTTTCTTCTTCAATGTGCTTGCGGTCTTTATATTCCCGTTCATCGGGCACTCGATGGGGATGTCCGACTTTGGCTTCGGTATGTGGGCGGGGACGGCGATCAACGATACCTCGTCCGTGGTTGCGGCGGGCTATGCGTACAGTCATGACGCGGGCGCATATGCGACGATTGTGAAGCTGACACGCACGCTGATGATCGTGCCGGTCTGCCTCTTCTTCTCTCTGCTCGTGATGAAGGGGGCAAAGGAGAGCGGGGCGGGCTTCTCGCTGAAGCGCATTTTTCCGATGTTCGTGCTGTACTTCGTGCTTGCGTGCATTGTGAACACGACGGGCATCATTCCTGCAGAGATTTCGCATGGGCTCGGGACGCTCGGCAAATTTGCCATCGTGCTCGCGATGAGTGCAATCGGGCTGAATACGGATCTGCCCTCGCTCGTAAAGAACGGCTTGCGTCCGCTCGCGCTCGGCATGGTCTGCTGGATTGCGGTGGCGGGTACGTCGCTGATTGTGCAGCATGCACTGGGGCTGCTATAATAATTGGTGCGGGTTCGCTTAGGAACACCGCACCAACTCTCTAAGATACATCCATCTTGTCTCGAAGAACGGAGGAAGTATGACTGACACACAGGAAATTGAACTGCGCCCGTTCCCGCCATTCCTGCCGCCGAAGGCGACGGTGCTGATGATGGGGACGTTCCCGCCCGCGCCGGAGAAGCGGACGATGGAGTTCCACTACCCGAACTTCCAAAACGATATGTGGCGTGTCTACGGGCTCGTCTTCTTTGGCGATGCTACGTATTTTCAGCGTGTGGGTGAGAAAGCGTTCGATGCGGAGCGGATCAAAGCGTTCCTCACGGAGCGCGGCATCGGTTCGTGCCCAACCGTGCGCCGCGCGATCCGCACGCATGGCAACGCTTCCGATGCGTTCCTCGAGGTCGTGGAGAAGGTCGATCTGCCCGCAGTGCTCGCAGAGATCCCGGGCTGTCGGCGCATCTGCACGACGGGCGGCAAGGCGACGGAGATCCTGCTCTCCCTGCTTGAGGCGGAGGTAAAGGCAAAGGATTTCAAGACGGGCGAGACGATCTCTGCGCGCTGCGGCGACCGCGACCTCCTCGTCACGCGCCTGCCGTCCACCTCTCGCGCCTATCCGATGAAACTGGAGAAAAAAGCCGAGGCGTATCGGAAGTTCTTTGTCGAGGCGGGATTCGAGGTCGCTGAATAAAGCAGTAAACGAAAACGGCACGATATGAGATGCGCTCATATCGTGCCGTTCTGTATGCGATTCTTTAGAACATATCCTTGTCGAGGATGATGGTCTGTTCGCGCGAGGGGCCGACGGAGATGATGCCGAGGGCGATGCCCGTGACCTCCGCCATGCGCTCGAGGTACTTGCGCGCGTTCTCGGGCAGCTCCTCGTAGCTGCGGATGCCGGAGATGTCCGTCTTCCAGCCAGGGAAGGTCTCGTAGACCGGCTCAACCTCGGCGAGGACGTTGAGGCTCGCGGGGACGCCCTTCAGCAGCTGCCTCTTGTACTTGTAGCCCGTACAGATCTTGATCTCGTCGAAGCCGTCGAGGATGTCGAGGCGCGTGACCGCCATGTAGTCAATGCCTGATAGGAGGCCTGCGTGGCGGACGACAACGGCGTCGAGCCAGCCCGTGCGGCGCGGACGTCCCGTGACAGTGCCAAACTCATGCCCTGCCTCGCGTAGTTTGTCGCCGATCTCGTTCAGCTGCTCGGTGGGGAAGGGACCCTCGCCGACGCGCGTGCAGTATGCCTTGACGACGCCGACGACTCTGTCGATCTTCTTCGGGGCAACGCCCGCACCGATGGTGACACCGCCCGAGATGGGGTGGGACGCCGTGACATAGGGATAGGTGCCGTAGTCGATGTCGAGCATGGTCGCCTGTGCGCCCTCGAAGAGCACCTTGCGCCCTGCATCGATCTCCTCGTTGACGAGCGGGATCGTGTCTGTGACGAGCGGACGCAGACGCTCTGCATAGCCCTCGTACTCCGCGAGCACCTCGTCGTAGTCGAGCGGCTCGTGGAAGTAGACGGCGGCAAGCTCGCCGTTTTTGATGTCGAGGTTCTTCTTGAGCTTCTTTGCGAACTCTTCCTTTTCCATGAGGTCACAGACGCGGATGCCGATGCGGTCGTCGCGATCCATGTAGCAGGGTCCAATGCCGCGTCCCGTCGTGCCAATCTTGTCCGCGCCGCGCTGTGCATCGCCGATGCCGTCCATCAGGCGATGATAGGGCATGACGACGTGCGCGCGGTCAGAGATGCGGATGTTCGACGTGTCGATGCCGCGCGCTGCCATGGCGTCCATCTCCTGTAGGCAGACCTCGGGGTCAAATGCGACGCCGTTCGCGATGATGTTGAGCGTGCCCTTGTAGAGGATGCCCGAGGGCAGGAGGCGCAGTTTATACTCCTCACCCGCTGCGACGACGGTGTGCCCCGCGTTGCAGCCGCCCTGGAAGCGGACGACGGTGTCCGCCTTGCTTGCGAGGTAGTCGACGATCTTCCCTTTGCCCTCGTCGCCCCACTGGGTTCCCGTGATAACGATGGTTGACATAATTGAGTCCCCCTTTTAATTCTTTCCCTCAAAGATCAAAGCGCGCGAATATGGAGTCCACATGGCGCAGGAAATAGGTATAGTCGAAGCAGGCGTCAATCTCTTCCTTCGTGAGATGTGCAGAGATGTCGGCGTCCTTTTCGACATTCGTGCGGAAATCTTCCTTCTCAAGCCAGCGCTTCATCGCGTTGCGCTGCACCCAGACGTATGCGGTCTGGCGCAGGATGCCCTTGTTCACAAGAGCCGTGAGGATGCGCTGACTGTAGATCAGCCCGCCCGTGCGGTTCATGTTGTGCAGCATGGCGTCGGGGTAAACGAGGAGCTTGTCCACGATGCCCGTCAGCTTATGCAGGCAGTAGTCCACGTTGATGGTCGCGTCGGGCAGGATGACGCGCTCGACGGAGGAGTGCGAGATGTCGCGCTCGTGCCAGAGCGTCATGTCCTCGAGTGCCGCGACGGCGTTGCCGCGCACAAGGCGTGCCATGCCGGAGACGCGCTCGCAGTTGATCGGGTTGCGCTTGTGCGGCATCGCGGACGAACCCTTCTGCCCCGCCTTGAAGAACTCCTCTGCCTCGCGGATGTCCGTGCGCTGCAGGTTGCGGATCTCGGTGGCGATCTTTTCCATCGTGCCCGCGATGATAGCGAGCGTCGTGACGAACTCGGCGTGTCGGTCGCGCTGGATGACCTGCGTTGCGAGGCGGACGGGCGTGATGCCGAGCTTCTTGCACGTCAGCTCCTCGATGCGAGGGTCGATATTTGAGTAGGTGCCGACCGCGCCTGAGAGCTTGCCGACGGAGACGACCTCCTGCGCGCGCGTGAGGCGTTCGATGTCGCGCTCGATCTCCGCGCTCCACAGCAGCAGCTTCAGCCCGAACGTCATCGGCTCGGCATGGATGCCGTGTGTGCGCCCGATGCAGGGCGTGTGACGGAACTCGTCCGCACGGCGGCGCAGCACCTCGCGGAACGCGCGCAGATCGTCGAGGATGATGGCGGCGGCATCGCGCATCATGACGCAGTATGCCGTATCCTTGACATCGCTCGAAGTCAGCCCCTTGTGGATGTACTTCGAATCCTCGCCGACGTTCTCCTCAAGGTTCGTAAGGAAGGCGATGATGTCGTGATCGGTGGTCTTTTCAATCTCGTTGATGCGCGCGACATCGAACTTCGCATTCTTTTTAATGTTCTCCACAGCAGCGGCGGGGATCTCGCCCAGCTCCGCCATCGCCTCGCACGCGGCAATCTCTACGTTCAGGATGGTCTGCCACTCGTTCTGGATCGACCAGAGATGTCCCATCTCTGGTCGCGTATAGCGTTCTATCATTTGCTTCCTCCTGCTCATGTGCATGAAAGACATAAAACAACACCTTTATCATAGCTCTGTGTGCGAGGATTGTCAATCACGGCTTTGTGTCAGTGTAAAGTACAATAGTTCGATACAATCATTTTCATTTCAGACAGTATGGGGTATAATAGAATAAATGAAAGGGGGGCGGCGATGATGGCGTTTCGTCGGATTCTTGCTGTGGGCGATATTCACGGTCATATGGAAAAGCTGCGTTCCCTTTGGAAAAAGATCGCATTCGACGATAAAGAAGATATGCTTGTCTTTCTCGGCGACTATATCGATCGCGGTGCTGCTTCCATCGAGGTCCTGCGCTTCGTGCGGGCGCAGGTGGAGCAAAATGAAAATGTCCACGCGCTCTGCGGCAACCACGAGGCGATGATGCTCGGCTATATCAAGACAAACGGGCTTGACGACTTCGACCCCATGAATATCTGGCTGATGAACGGCGGCAAGGTGACGCATCGACAGCTCGCTGCGCTTCCCACAGCAGAGGCGGAGGAACTGATCGCATTCGTCAAGGCGCGCCCGCTCTATTTCCGCACGCAGCACGGCGGGCAGAGCATTCTCTTCGTCCATGCGGGCGTGCATCCCATGCGCAAGAAGCAGACATCGAGTGATCTGCTCTGGATTCGCGATGAATTTTTCGAGCTCTATCGCGGCGCGGAGCTTGTCGTCGTCGGGCATACGCCGACGCAGGCCATCGGCGGGCGTGATATGAGCCGCAATGTGCCGCTCTTTCTGCCGAACAACATCATTGCGTGCGATACGGGCTCATTCCTCCCAGGCGGGCGGATCAGCTGCGTGGATGTCGCGCGCTGTCTCGATCTGCGCGCGGACGGGCATCGGCTGACAGAGGAGGAGTTCGCCTCCTGCTATATGCAGTCGGCATAGGAAAAAAGATTGACTTGAAGCCCACACCAAGGTTTATGATGGGGGGCATTGAAAATATATGAGGGAATGAATCTATGACAAATAAGAAGATGAATCGTCGAAATTTCATTCGTGCGGCTGCGGCGACGGGCGTGCTTGCGGTGGGAGGGACGGCGCTCTGGCAGCTCGATCTGCTGCGAGGCGTGCGCGATACGGCGCTGCGCCAGTTCCCGGGCGTATTCTATATCGAGCGTCTGCGGCAGATCGTTGCGGCGGACAATGCGCACGGACGCGTCCTCGCGTGGGAGGTATTATCCCCCGTGGAGGAGCAGACGGTCGAGCTGCGCGTGCAGGGGTCGGAGGAGGTGCGCCGCATTGCTGCAGAGGATGCGCGCTTTGCCGATGACGGCACCGAGGTCTATCAGTACACGGCGGATCTCGACCATCTGACGGCAGGCAATTCCTATCAGTACCGCATCACGGCAGGGGACGCGGCGACGGACTGGCAGATGCTCTATGCGCCGACTGTGAACGAGAGCTACAAGATGCTGATTTTCCCGGACTCCCAGTCCTCGGACTATGCGGACTGGAAGCAGCTCGCGCATCTGGCGTGGGCGCGCAATACGGACGCGCAGCTCTTTGCCTGCATGGGGGATCTCGTGGACAACGGCGAGGATCGCCTGCAATGGACGGAGTTCTTCGTCGGGGTCAAGGAGATGCAGCGGTCGATCCCGATGGCGCCGCTCATGGGCAATCACGAGACGTACAATCTCGACTGGAAGGTGCGCCTGCCCGAGGCGTATCTGCATTACTTCAAGACACCGCGCAACGGGAGCAAGGAGTTTGAGCGTTACTACTATTCCTTTGACTACGGCGACGCGCACTATATCGTGCTCTGCACTCAGCAGAAGGAAATCGGGGAGTTCAAGGACGGGCTCGTCGAGGAGCAGCTCGCGTGGATTCGCCGCGATCTAAAGGCGCACCGCAAGCGTTGGAATATCGTCCTCATGCACAAGGATGTGCTGCAGTATCGGATCAACGGGCGGCCAGAGCGCGCGGAGGGCATCGACGAGGACAACGGACGCGTGTGGATGCCCGTCTTTGACGAACTCGGCATCGACATTGTCTTTACGGCGCATCTGCACACGTATCGCAACCGCGGCCATATCTACGGCTTTGAGAAGACGCCGGACGCGAAGGGGCCGCTCTACATCCTCACGGGCGTTGCGGGCAATGTGCGCTATCCGAATCTCTGGATCGATCACGCCTTCGACGAGGTGACGCTCCCGCAGCCGGAGACGGACAACTATCTCACGATGGATGTCTCGCGGGACGCGATCGAGATCGCGTGCTTCCTGACCGACGGAACGGAGATGGATCGCGTGCGTGTGACGAAAACGTAAATAGTGAAAACAAAAGCGCATCTGGAACGATGCGTTTTTTTTGTGCGTGGAAAACATTTGTAAACCGAATGAGAATAATCTAGTTGACAGTATACTTCCAAAAGTGTATGATAAAACAGATTTATTTCACCGATAAATACACTTGGAGGTATCTGAACATTATGAAGTTAAGGGAAATGATTCTGTGTGGACTCTTTATTGCGCTCGTTGCCGTCGGTGCGTTCGTCCGTATTCCAGTCGGAACGGATGTCTATACCTTGCAGTTTCTCTTCACGCTGCTGGCGGGGGTCATGCTCGGGGCACGGCTTGGTGCGCTCGCGGTGGGGACGTACGTGCTGATGGGACTTGTCGGCATTCCCGTCTTCGCCTCAGGCGGTGGGCCGGGCTACGTGCTTCAGCCAACGTTTGGCTATCTCGTGGGCTTCATTGTGCAGGGCTGGGTGACGGGCGCGATGTGCCGCACGGGGGCGCCGACGTTCCGCCGCATCCTTATCGCGTGTCTCGCGGGCATGGCGGTGGTTTACGTGTTCGGCATCTCGTATTTCTACTTTGCGTCGAACTACATCATCGACGCACCGATCGGCTTCTGGGTCGCGATCTGGTACTGTGGCGTGCTGCAGGTTCTGCCGGACTTCCTGCTCTGCCTCGCGGCGGCGTACATCGGCGTGCGCACCCAGAAGGCGGGACTCTGGCTGTAAGGAAGAGGGAATGTGAGATTGCTCCTAAGCGTTCGCGTGGAGCATCTCACAGAGCAATAACCTTTGACTTGATGTGAACAAGGAGAGCATGATGGGCAAGGCATTATTTATCACAGGTACGGGCACAGACATCGGCAAGACCTACATCACGGGGCTGATCGTGAAAAAACTGCGCGATGCAGGACTGCGGGCGGGCTACTACAAGGCTGCGCTCTCGGGCGCGGAGGTCGGCGCTGACGGGAAGCTGTTGCCGGGGGATGTGCTTCATGTGGCGCGGGTTGCAGATCTCGCGCCGGAGGATGCACACGTCTCCTATATCTATCGTGACGCTGTTTCGCCGCATCTTGCCGCGCAGATCGAGAATCGTCCGATCGATTTTGATGTGGTGGAGCGGCACTATCGTATGGCGAAGGAGCGGACGGACTATCTGACGGTCGAGGGGAGCGGTGGCATCATCTGCCCGCTGCGCTGGGATGAGGAGCAGCACGTCATTCTGGACGATCTCGTTCTGCGTCTCGGACTCTCTGCGCTCGTTGTCGCGGACGCGGGGCTCGGTACAATCAACGCCGCCGTGCTGACGGCAGAGCATATGAAGGCGCGCGGCATTCCGCTCGTTGGCTTCATCTTCAATAATTGGAAGGGCGGCACGATGGAGGAGGACAATGTGCGCATGGTCGAGGCGCTGACAGGCGCGCCCGTGCTCGCGCGCGTCCCTCACGGTGCAGAGGAACTGCCGATGGCGGCGGAGGAACTTGCCGCACTTTACGCTTGAGAGGAGAGCTTTTATGCCGACAATTGAGGAGCGGGATCTTCGCCATATCTGGCATCCATGCGCGCAGATGAAGGACTATGAGGAACTGCCGCCGATGGTGATCGACCACGCAAAGGGGGCGTGGCTCTACGATGTGCACGGGCATGCGTATCTCGACATCGTGAGTTCGTGGTGGGCGAACCTCCTCGGGCATGCGAACGAGAGGATCAACGCGCGCATCAAGCAGCAGCTTGACCGCCTCGAGCACGTCATCTTTGCAAATTTCTCACACCGTTCCGCGATTGAGCTTGCCGAGCGGCTGACGAACCTCGTGCCCGCAGGGCTGACAAAGTTCCACTTCAATGACAACGGTTCGTCGGCGGTCGAGGCGGCGCTCAAGATGGCGTTCCAATACTGCCAGCAGACGGGGCGCACGGAGAAGACGCGCTTCATGTGCCTCACGGAGGGCTATCATGGCGAGACCATCGGTGCGCTCTCGGTCGGGAGCATGGATCTCTTTGCCGAGATGTATAAGCCGATGATGATGGACAACATCCATGTCGAGGCGCCCGACTGCTATCGCTGCCCGTTCGGACAGTCACGTGAGGACTGCGCGTGCGAGTGCTTCGTTCACGCAGAGTGCGCCTTTGAAGAGCACGGCAGGGAGACGGCGGCGATGATCGTCGAGCCGCTGCTGCAGGGGAGCGCGGGCATGCGCATCTATCCCGAGGAGTATCTCAGGAAACTGCGCACCCTCTGCGACGCGCACGACGTCCTCCTCATCGCGGACGAGATTGCAACGGGCTTCGGGCGTGCGGGGCGCCTCTTTGCAACCGAGCGTGCGGGCATCTCGCCCGACATCATGTGCCTCTCGAAGGGGCTGACGGGCGGATATATGCCGATGTCGATCACGATCGTAAAAGAGAAGATCTACGAGGCGTTCTATGCCGATTGGAGCGAGGGCAGGGCGTTCATGCACTCGCATACATACGCGGGCAACCCGCTCGGCTGTGCGGCGGCGCTTGCCGTACTCGACATTCTCGATGAGGAAAATATCTTGGAGCGGGCGGAGAACACGGCGGCATGGCTGACCGAGCGCATGACGGAGGCGCTCGGTACGCATCCGAACGTTGGCGAGATTCGCCACATCGGCCTGATCCACGCAGTGGAGCTGGTCGAGGATCGCGCAGAGAAGCGCCCCTTTGACGGGAAACGTCGTCTCGGCTACGCGATCTATCGCCGTGCGCTGAAGAACGGGCTGCTCCTGCGTCCGCTCGGCAACGTGCTCTACTTCAATCCGCCGTTGAATATCAGCAGAGACGACCTCGACATCGCCATCGAACGCATGAAGCTCTCGATGGACGAGGTGCTCGGGGGATAATGCGCTCCACATAAAAAGACGCACTCCTGTGAGTGCGTCTTTTTATGTAGGAAATTCCCGTCGGTTTAGAAGTTCCAGCGCAGACCGGCATCCATACGCCATGCGGTCTGGATGTCGCCGCCGAAGGTCTTCTCGAAGTTGCCGTAGAGGTTCGTACGGTCGTTGAGTTTCATCGTGCCGCCAAGCTGGACACCAACCCATGTGTCGCTGCCGCGCTGGACGGTACTCTTCGGAGTAAAGCCGTCGGAGTAGTCCGTGTGCATATCGCCCGCGAACTCATGGTAAAGCGAGACACGCGCATAGCAGGTGCTGCGCTCGGTCTCCTTGCCAATGCCGAAACCCACACGTCCGATGAAGCTGTCAAACGGCTTCTGGTGGACATACATGCTCATGCCGCGGAAGTCTGTGCTGCCGACATAGCTCTTGCCCTGCATGTGGCTGTAGATGAGCTCGACCTGGGGCTCGACAAAGGTGCCGCCTGTCATAGCGATGCGCTTGCCGTACTCTGCCGAAAGCGAGCCGCCCCACATCGTGTAGTCGCCCTTGACATAGTGACCAAAGTCGTTGTAGACGGTGTACTCGTTCTGGAGTCTGCCGATCTTTGCAATGAGATCGACGTACTGCCCGGATTTGCCCGTCCATGTACCGTAGACACCGAGATTGCCTTCCTTGTTCTTGCCGTTGCCGGCGGTGTAGGAAGAGCTGCCGCTCATGTAGCTGCCCGCAACACCGACGCGCCAGTCATCTCCGACCTTCTTGTCGTAGCCGACCTGAATGGTGGAGTAGTTCATGCGGAAGTTGGCGTTGTCCTTGTTGCTGGTCGCCTTTCCGCGATAGACACGCGCCCAGACACCCGCATCCTGCGGAGAGAGGCGAAGATCGCCCATGCGCTTCATGAGGTCGTTCGCCTCGGCACGCCACGCCATTGTGGAGGCAGTCATCGCCGACTTGACACCGCTCATGAGCTTCGTCTCGTAGTCACCGTACTCGATCTTCGGATCCGGCCTCGGAGTATCCGGCTTCGGAACATCCGGCTTTGGTGTATCCGGCTTTGGTGTATCCGGCTTCGGTGTATCTGGCTTCGGGGTGTCCGGCTTCGGCGTATCCGGCTTCGGAACATCCGGCTTTGGCGTATCCGGCTTCGGCGTATCCGGTTTCGGCGTATCTGGCTTTGGAGTATCTGGCTTCGGTGTATCCGGTTTCGGCGTATCTGGCTTTGGAGTATCTGGCTTCGGTGTATCCGGCTTCGGTGTATCCGGCTTCGGAACATCTGGCTTCGGCGTATCCGGCTTCGGCGTATCCGGCTTCGGAACATCCGGCTTTGGAACATCCGGCTTTGGAGTATCCGGCTTCGGAACATCCGGCTTTGGAGTATCCGGCTTTGGAGTATCCGGCTTCGGATCAACCGCCGGCGTATAGGCATAGCTGCCCTGACCGCTCTCCTTGCTGAACGTGATGTTCTCCAGACGCTTGCTTGCCGCCGAGGTTGTCAGCCCCTCGGCAATCTCCGCCTTGCCCGAGAGATTCTTCTCTCCCGTGGTATACGCTGTATAGTAGAGCTTGTTCGCGAGTGCGTTGAGCGTTGCACTCACGAGGTTTTTGTCTGCGGCCTTTGTCGACTCTGTATTGAGTCCGACACTGTCCGTGGAGAGGGTAATCGCACTGCCCGCAGCAGCCTTTGCAATCGTAAGCTTGCCGCCGTAGACGGTCGTCGGCGATGCTGCATCGTGGCGATAGAGTACCTTCGTATCTCCGCTGAAGCTGTTGATTGTGAGATCGCCAGTCTCGCCGAGACCTTTTTCGATGATTGATGAAGGAGGCTCCATCTTTACGAAATGACCGCTCAGACTTGTGCTTTCTCCGAGGAAGCGGTTTGTGCCCGTCATATCAATGAAGCCACCGCTGCCAGAGAAATGCTTAACGCGGCTGATTGCAGAAGTACCATCCTGATTCTTCTGCTCCGGAGTAATTGCATTGTACCATACGGCACCGTTTGCGAGATTGAGCTGCAAATTTTCCCCGATGTTGAAGCCAGTCCATCTTGTGCCCGCTCCACTCATTTCCATGTTCATGACGCCGTTGGAGAAGCCCTTCCAATAGGATCCGTTCTTCATAAAGAGGTTGACTACGCCAAGCTGCCCCTGCGTTACACCATAGCCATGCGTATCGGCATAGTTGCCAATCCAGTGCGACTCCGGTGTCGAAAGGCCAATGCTTACGCGTCCCTTCGTTCCCATACCGCCGTTCGTGACGATATCGCCCTCAAGGACGGCACGGTTCTTTCCTGCGCCGTTGGCGAGGCCGTCGGCACCCTTTGTGACGTTGAAGTTGACGGTGCCGTAGTTTTCTGTAACGAATTCGCCGTAGGCACGGATCGCTGCCCAGGCACTGCCAGTTGCGCGGATGGAGCCACCGCCGATGTCGACACGTGAGGCGACAGCACTGACGCCTTCGTTTGCTCCAAGCCCCCCCGGATACGTTCCGTCCGCGAGGAGATCGACGAGACCGTCGATCGTAATGCTCGACTCTACGCCCGATGCACCGTTCATCGATTTGATGACGGCAGGACTTGCCTCCTTCTTGCCGACCGTGCGCAGCGTGAGAACCTTGTCCTCAAGATTGTCTCCGCCGTTCTGGATGTGGATGGAGCCACCGCCGTTGACGTAGAGAGTTGGCGCGTAGAGACTGTCCGTATTCGTCCCGCTGATCGTTATCGCACCGGGATTCTTCACGTTGACCTGACTGTCCTTGCCGATCGCGTTGATGCCGACAACGGTAGTGTTTCCTCTGTGTTCGATGTTTAGCTTCTTGCCGTTGAGATCGATGTCGAGTGCCCGTCCGGTATTGACGTTTGAGATGGCGGGGGAGGTCGGCGCTGCCCACGGTCCGCCGCTTACAGTCTCGGTATCATCCGTACGGATTGTCGTATCTTTCGTGAAAATATACTGACCATCCGATCTGCGAATACCGGCGTTCACGTATGGGATGTCATGCGCTGCATCGCCTGTGATGGGGGTTGTGAACTCGGTTTGTGTCTGAGGATTCGGCTGCGGATCGACCGCAGGCGTATAGGCATAGCTGCCCTGCCCGCTGGCTGCGCTGAACGTGATGTTTTCAAGACGCTTGCTTGCGGACGATGCCGTCAGGCCTTCGGCGATCTCGACCTTGCCCGTGAGGTTGCGCTCGTTTGTTGTATAGGCCGTATAGTAGAGCTTCTTCGCGAGGGCGTTGAGCGTCGCGCTCACGAGGTTCTTGTCCGCCGCCTGTGTGGATGCAGTGTTCAGACCAGTGCTGTCTGTTGTGAGGGTGACGGCACTGTTTGCCGCTGCCTTGCCGATCGTCAGATCGCCGCCGATGATGTTCGTCGGGGTACCGGCTTCGTGGGCGTAGAGCACCTTCGTATGGCCGCTGTAGCTGTCTATCGTGATGGGCTTTGCATCCTTCTGGAAAATCACGCCCGCATGATCGGCATCGCTGCCGCCCGTGAACTTGGTCACGCGGCTTCCTGCCCATGTCTGATCCGCCTTTGAGAGTTGCTCATTCGTCCACTGTGCGCCGTTCTGCAGATAGAAATTGAAGTTCGCCGCCTTGAGCGCGGAGAAGCCTCCTGCGTCCGGCACAGTGGAGTTTTCCTCGTAGAGACGTGCGCCGTGCCATGAGGAATCACTTGTCGTCAGAGCCACATTCAATAGGGCGTCGTTTTGGTAGTCAATCAATGTGCCGCCGCCATACTCAACGGCTCGCTTTCCATAGGAACTGACGGTATACATATCGCCCTTGAGGACGGTCTTCTTTGCCCCAACGCCAGCGCCATTCATATTGATGTTGACCTTGCCGCTCGTCTGGCTGACAACGCGGTATTGTTTCGACTTGTCCGCATCTGCCGCTGCCGAGAGAATGCCGCCGCTGATGTTGATTGTACCGCCCGCCTCATAGCCTGTAGAGCCTGCGACACGAAGTACACTGCCCTTGACGTTCTGAATGTCGGCATTGCCCGTCACCGTGATCGTGGACTTACCGTTGAGTGCATGAAGGGCAGAGAGATTGCGGCCGTCGCCCGCGCTGCCCGATGTCCTGCCTTCGAGCTTCTTAATGGTAAGGCTGCCGTCGATGAGGACGTCACTCGTATTGCCGATGGAGCCGCCCGTCGTGATGCCTGAGACACTCGGGTTCGAGCTTGAGACCTCCTCGATGACGACCGGTCCCTTGACCTTGAGCGAGGCGTTCGCGCCCGTGTAGATTGCAGTCGCGGCGCGCGAGCTGGTGTTCGTCGCCTTGATTGTCAGTTCCTTGCCCGCATCGTTCTTGATCTCTACAGCGGAGTTGGGGGAGAGGCTGATGGCACGTGCAAGCTTTTCACTGCTCAGTGCCTCTAGGCGCAGCGTATGACCGTTCATGTCGACAACCATCGGGGTTGTCTTGTCATAGGAGGACGCACCGGGATAGAGCGCGGAGACAATCGGATTGCCGCCGTCATCCTTTGCATGCGCCTCTGTCGCGCTCGCTGTATAGTTTTTCGTGAGCGTCTTCGTCTGCTTGATCTCCGTCGTCGGCAGCGGCTCGGGCACTGGTGTATAGGCATAGTCCGCCTGTCCCGTCGCCGTATTGTAGCGCAGACCGTCGCTCTTTGTGTAGGTGCGTGCAGTGCTTGAGGTCGTGAGTCCCTCGCCGACCTTGACCGTGAGGGCGAGATTGTTGCCGTTTGCTGCTGCATCCTCGTAGTAGAGTTTATTCGCGAGTTGCTTGACAACGGAGGATGTGAGATTCTGCTCGGCTGGTGTGCCCGAGGTCGTCCAGTTCCAGCCGCCCGTCGCGTTGCTCTTGGCATCCGTGTGCAGAGTGATCGCACTGCCGGCTGCCGCTTTCTTGACGCGGATCTCGCCGCCGTTCACGGTGACGTGCTTCACATTTGTTTCCGTGTCTGGGTCATGCGTCGTCGTGACGGTATTGCCGTAGAGGAAATGGCCCTTACCGCTGAAATTGTCAATCGTGAGCTTGTCTCCTGCTGCCGTTCTCGTCATGTCGAAGACGCTGCGTCCGCCCATGTTCGACGCCGCGAGATTCTTCACATGGCTTGTGCCCGTGAGATTCCAGCGAGCGCCGGACGCAAGGTGAGTCATGTTCAGTTGGGAAGCGGCTTCCGTCTTGCCCTCCCAAAGAGCGTCGTTGCCCATGCGGAGATTGACCTCGCCCGCGCTGTTCCCCTTCCACGAGGAATCCGCGGTGTTGAGTCCGATGTTGATGACGCCGTTTGCTGTGCTGAGATCGCCTTCGAGCACGGTCTTATTCGCGCCCGCACCCGTTACAGTCCCTGCACTGTCCGTCGTGACGTTGATATCGATGCGGCCCTTCTTGTCAGTTGTTCCGGAGGAGCGTGCCATGAGCGCACCGTTCGTCGCCCGAATTGTGCCGCCCGCAACGCTGATGTCGGACGAGGATGCGTCGAGCGCCGCCGCTGCCTTCACACCGCCCGCCTCGATGTCCGCAGCTCCGTTGATCTTGACAGAGGAGCGTGCACCCGTCGCGGCAGCCCTGACCACGGCGGTATTTGCAGGTGTGCTGGACTCAGCGCGGAGCCTCACTGTCTTGCCCTCGCGCGACTCGATTGTAACCTTGCCGCCGTCCTTCGCCTCGACAGCAGAGCTGCCCGTGGAGAGCGCCGCAATGTCGAGATTGCCCGCGTTCTTGACGGTGATTTCCTTGCCGTCGGCAGAGATGCCTGCGACGGCTGCGGTGTTGCTTGCTGAGACAGTGAGATCATGCCCCTTCATATCGATGGAGAGGGGAGTCATCGTATCGTTATTCGTGATGGCGGCAGGGACGCCGTTCGTTGTGATCGATGTCCTGTCCTTCGTAAAGACGTAGCTGCCATCGATCTTGCGTACACCGTCGCTTGCATATACCGTATCGGCAGCAGTATTGGTAATCGGCGCTGTGAAGTTCTCGATCGTCTGATCGTGATAAACGGGCGCGGTCGCACTGTATTCACCGCGATGGTCAGCGCCAAATGCAATGTAGCCGAAGCCGCCCGTCATCTGCGCACTCGATGCAGTCAGGCCTTCGAGCACCTTGACCGTGCCGCTGAGGTTGCGGCTATCGGCGCTGTCCATGTAGTAGAGCTTCTTTGCGAGCGCCTTGAGGACATTCGTGAGATTGGACGAGGTGACACCCGTATGCTCGGTGATCATCGTCGCGTGGCTGCCTGCCTCCGCCTTCTCGACCTTCACATTGCCGCCCTTGAGCGCGTTTGGCGTGCCGGCGTCATGCTCGAAGAAGAAGTTCGTATGCCCCGCATAGTTTGCGATGGTGAGATCCTTCGCCTCCTTCATGTAGACATTGCCGGCGTGCGCCGTGTCACTGCCGCCCGTGAGTTTCGTGAGTCGGCTTGCGACGAGACCCGGCCGCGTGCCGTAGTGCTCGTTGTACCACGAGCCGCCGTTCTGCAGATAGAGATCTGCCTTGCCCTTTGCGCCGGCGACGATCGTGCCCGTGAGCCTAGAGTCCGCGGTTGTGAGGGCAAAACTTGTCAGCGGGTATTTTCCATCTTCGGCATCTTCGCCGTGTGTCAGAACATTGCCCTGAATCTCGACCTTGCTCATGCCGAGAACGCCCGCCTCGTCCATATTGACAAAGATACGCGAACCCTTGCCCACGTTGCGGATGGCGCGATGCTCGGCATTGCTGCTTTTTTCCTGCTTGAGCGTCAGTCCGTCGAGCTGAGTTATACCTGAACCGCTCGCCTCAATACCTGTGACCTCGTTGCCCGTACCGCCCTTGACGGTGATGTTTGTATCACCATGAACACGCAGAAGGCTGTTGCCAAGGTTGTTGATTCCGTAGGTCTTGCCAACACCCTCAGCGTTAATATTGAGCGCCTTTGCCGTAATATTGATAGTTCCGGCAGTTTCTCCGCCCATGCCGGAGCCGTAGTGGTAAATACCAGTGAGGAAACCGTTGCCTGTCTTTTTCGCCTCGATGGTCAGCGTCTTATCAGCGGCATTGATGGTGATGGGCTCCGAACCCCCAAGGATTGCACCGTTGTAGCGGTCGGTTTTGATCGTCGTGTCCTTCGTAAAGGTGTAGATACCCTTCGTTTTCTCCACTTTGGCAGTGACGTATTCGCCGACATTATCCGATTTGATCTGGCTCGTGAACTCCGTCTTCTGCTGCTCGTTCGACGGCTGGGAAGGGGTGGCATTCTCGTCGTATGTGCCCTGTCCGGTACTGCCGTTATAGGTGATCGCACCCGCCCATTTTGCAGCAGAGGAAATAAGCCCCTCGTTGACCTCGACGGTGCCGGAGAGATTCGTTTCGCCTTCCTTGTATTTCGCATAATAGAGCTTGTTTGCGAGGGCTTTCAGCACGTCCTTGACGTTGCTGTTTGTGACAGCGTTGGGGTCGGTGCTGAATGTGAGGTGCGAACCCGCCTCGGCACTCGTGATCGTGACATTGCCGCCCTTGATCGTCGTCGGCGTCGCCGCATCATGGGCGAAGATAAAGCGCGTATAACCGCTGTAGTTGTCGATCTCGATGTTCTTCTCGCCCTGCTGCACGACGCCGGCTCTATCTGCCGCATCGCCGCCTGTGAATTTTGTGAGGCGGGATGTGGTGAATGAACTATCCCCCTTGAGTATGCCGGACTGCACCTCATGTGTCCACGTTGCACCGTTGGTGAGAGTGAGGTTCGTCGTGCTCGGGAAAATGGCAGATTTATCCTTGCGATGGATTGCGCCCTTCCACGAAGATGTCGACGAGGTAAAGGAGGCATCAACGACAGCGGTGTCAGTTTCGCCCGCCTGCATATTGCCGACGACGGTCAGATCTCGGTTCTTGCCTTCGTTGAGGAAGACATTGCCCTTGACCGCATAGACCGCCCAATAGTTCTTACTGTTCGTCGCATCCTCGGGTGTGATGATACGACCGCCGCCGACGGAGAGTTTGCTGTGATTGTCAGCACCACCCTGCGAATACAGGGAAATCCCCTTGATGTCTGTAATGTCGGCATTCTCCGTAACCGTAATCGTTGTACTCTTTCCGTTCAGACCGATGCCGTACACGTTCTTGTTTGCAGCAGTCGTATTGCCGGGGCCATCCACCTGCGAAAGGATCAGCTCCTTCATCGTGATGGAAGAATTATTTGCCGCCGATATGGCTTGTGCATTAAACGGTGCCTTCACAGAGGTGATTTTTACCGGCGCCTGAATATCAATCTCGGCATTCTGCTCCGCTCGGATGGCATTCACTTGTTTGGATACTGTCGCTTCGGCACTCAGCACAAGCTCGCCTGTTCCCTGCGCATCTGTAATTGTCAGCTTGGAACGATTTGAGGGGGATGTGCCCTTGCCCGCATATACGGTCGCCACGTTGCGATTGCCAGAGGTCATGCCGAGCGTCAGCTTATGTCCCGCAAGGTCAACAGTAAGATCGGTGACGGTATTGCCGCTCGCATTCTGCGTATAGTTTGCGAGTGCGGCATGTTTTGAGTTAAAGCCGAATCCTGCCTCCGCCTGCGTCAAATCACGCCGCTCGTCCGTCGTCAGCGTATACGTTCCACCTGTGGCATCCGCTGCCGTGATGGGGGCATGGTGTTCTGCGGCAGGGGAGACATAGCTGCCTTTGCCGCTGGTTTTAAAGGTGATGTTCTTGTGTGCGGCAGAGGCGGTCAGTCCTTCGGCGAGAGAGAGCTTGCCCGTGAGCTTGCCGTCGGCATGGCTCTTGTAGGTGAGCTTTCCTGCGAGCGCATTCAGCACAGCATCCTCTTGCCCAGACACACCGTTGTTGTCGGTGAAGAGGGTCATAACGTTCTCTGTGCCAACCGCCTTGTCCACGACAATATCACCGCCCTTGATCGTGGTCGGTGTGGCTGTGTCATGTTCATAGACGACGGTCGTATGTCCGCTGTACTCGTCAATGTCGAGTGACTGCTTGTCCTTCTGGTAGATGATGCCGTGCGTCTCCGCCGTATCGCCGCCGTGGAAATGGGTGACGCGCGTCTTGGGCGTGTAGACTTTTTTCCCTGCGCCCTCTGAGACCGTGCCTGCGCCGACATCCTCGATGTCCTGATAATAGCGTTCGTTGCGGCTCTCGTTGATCCACTTTGCGCCGTTTTTCAGATAGAGGTCGGCCTCGCCGCCGTTATCGACAAGACCGTGCAGATAGGATTTGTTCGTCAGGAGTGCAGCCTTCAGCTTGCCCGTAGACAGCGCAAACAGATCGCCGTCGAGCTTCACGTCGGCGATATTGCTGCCTGTCTTTTCGTTGCCGGGCTTTGTGCCGTCCTTGCCCATATTCATGGAGATCTCACCCTGATAGGCGGCGAGAGCATAGTAGCTGTACTTCGTCCCTGCTGGCACCTGAATGGAGCCGCCTTCCGCGATGCGGATCGTGCTGCCAACGGCATTCGCCGTTGCGCCGTTGCCGTAGACGGTCATATCCACATTTCCCGTTACGGTAACATCGCTCTTTTCCACCTGTGTCAGGATGCCCGCATTGTTAAAGCGGGAGAAGATATTCTCGCGGTTGAGCGGGATGCCCCATTCATTCGTATTTGCACCCGCAATCTTGAGATTGCCGTTGATCTTGATTGTAGAACCGACACTTGCTTCGTAGGATTTCTCGCCGTGGCGGTCGCTCTTCTGGATGGCGACACCGTTGCCGCCGAGACCGCCCGTCATCGAGATGTTCAGCGGCGCGTTGATGGTGATCTGCGCTTCTGTATCCTTTGCCGCATCAAGATGTACGGCATTCGTCAGCGTATTGCCGCCCTCACGTCCACGCGTGATGATATTGACTTCTTTGCCGTTTACGATGACATTCTTGCCGTTTCCGGCATAGATGCCCGTCGGATTACCGACGCTGTTCTCCACCTGCAGCTGCAGGGCGAGGGCGAATTTCCCAAGATTGAGACGAGCCAGGCTGGTGTTGGAGATGGCGGCAAGCACATTGGTCTTTTTGTCGCCGATCTTGTCCGTACCGATATTGACGAGCTTGTCTGCCATCCAATTTTCAGTCGGACGCTTCGCAATCGTATCCGTATAGTCGCCGCCTGTCTTCCATACGGCGTTCGGGTTCGGAGCGGCTGCCTCCGGCGCGCCGCCGATCTCTGCGGGAGGAGTGAGGTTGACCGTTGCAAGCGGTCCCGTCACATGGTCGGGAGCGAGCATTGCCATGTTGTTAAAAAATCCTCTGGCGCTGCTTGATGCAAAATTTGTCGCCGCCCACGTCTTCTTGGGTGTGGTATCGCCGTCGGTGTAGACCTTGAGATTCGCCCCGTCGGAGACCCAGAGACGCTTTGTATAATACTCGGCGTCAAACTGTCCGATGGCACCGCCGTCTTTCAACTCAGCGATAGGGGTATCAACTTTGTCCGGTGTATCCGAGAGCAGATTGGATACCGTCGTCTGATACACATGCCCCGTTGCGGATCCCGGCATGTTGAACGCCAGAATATACGCTGTGCCGTTCGGCATCACCTTGATGTCACGGATGTCCTCACCGGTCCCCATGAGATCCTTGCCCATGATATGCTTCGAGGAGGTGAGGATGCCCGTGTTATCGCGTGTGACTACCGTGATCTCCGTATGATGCTTATTGCCTGCCGCTGTCTGCTTTCCGCCAAAAGAGGGGACAAAGAGGGTATCATTGAACTTGCTGATGCGGTTGCCGACGTTGCGCCCGATGCGTGCGGAACTCTTGTATTCAAGCTTGCCGTCGCTCTGAATCTCATAGTGGAGGAGGTAGCCGTCATCGTAAGAATCCCATGTACCGTCGGGATTGATCGAGGCGGCGGCATAGAGGTTGTTCCCGTCGATGAGCAATGCCTCGCCGTGTACCTTGGCTGCCGACTCCGAACCCGTTTTCTGCGTGACAGTGTCATCGTTTGCTGTGATATCGTATGTGCCGTTGAAATTATATCCTGCGTGGTTCTTGATGTCACTCTTGAGGTCGATCGTGGCAGATGCGTCCTCCACAAGGGATGCACCCGTTTTCTTTGCCACGCCGATCTTGCCGAGGTCGTACCCTGTCGCATAGATGAAATTGCCGCTTGCTGCGACGCTGTGCGTATTCGGTGAGGCGCTGATCGCCCCCTCTGCGAGCTTTGCACCGTCTGTTCCGAGCGTATTGGGATCGAGCAGGAGACTCGGCAGTGCTGTGGCACTGAACCCGTATTTACGCCAAATAAGACGGCTCGTGCCATCCTGATGGAAGTTGAACAGAGAGACATCGCCGCCCTGATCCTTCATGACTGCCTTGCGTGGCGCTGCATCGACATTCGTCGTCACGCGTGAACCCGTGACTGCACCGATGTCGCTGCTCGTATAGTCCGATGGCACGGTCGCCACGAGATCGGCTGCACAGGCAGTCGACCCGTAGAAGAGGCCGCCGAGCACGAGCGCGCTCAGCTGCAGGCGACTTCGTTTACGAAAAAAACCTTTCGTCATCGTTTACACTCCTTTGATTTTATAGAAAGGCAGGAAGGGGAGGGGATCTCCTTCCTGCTCCTATGAGATGCTAAAATCCTTAGAAATTCCAGCGCATGCCGGTGTCGACACGCCAGTCGGTCTTGATGTCGCCGGCGAAGGTCTTCTCAAAACTGCCGTAGATGTTCGTACGGTCGCTGAGTTTCATCGTGCCGCCGAGCTGGACGCCGATCCATGTGTCTTTGAAGTCCAGATGCGTGCTCTTCGTCTGCGTCGGTACGACGTAGTCCGTTGCGAGGCTGCCCGCGAACTCATGATAGAGAGAGATTTTCGCGAAGCAGGTGCTGCGCTCCGTCTCCCTGCCGAATCCGATGCCGATGCGCCCGATGAAGCTGTTCATCGCACCCTGTCGGATTTCGAGATCCGGATACGATCCGCCATGGAATGTGTAGCTGCTGAGCCCCGTGTAGTTCGCACCGTTCAGATGCGTGTAGATGAGCTCTGCCTGCGGCTCGATGTAGCTGCCGCCCGCCATGGCGATGCGTTTGCCATACTCTGCGGACATGGACATTCCCAATGTCTTGTAGTCGCCCTTGACATAGAGGCCGTCGGGGTTGGAGACGGTGAAGTCGTTCGAGAGGCGGCCGATCTTTGCGATAAGGTCGACGTATGCGCCGTCCTTGCCCGACCATGTACCGTAAACGCCGAAGTTGCCTTCTTTGTTCTTGCCGCTGCCGTATGTATAGGATGAGCTGCCGCTCATGTAGCTGCCCGCAACACCGACGCGCCAATCCTTGCTCGCCTGTTTGTCATAGCCGATCTGGATGGTCGTATAGTTCAGGCTATAGTCCATGCCGTCCTTGCCGCTGGATGATTTGCCGCGATAGACGCGTGCCCAGAGACCTGCGTCCTCGGGAGAAAGTCTGAGATCTCCCATGCGCTTCATGAGGTCGTTCGCCTCGGCACGCCATGCCGTTGCAGACGATGCCATGGCGGATTTGACACCACGCATGACCTGCGTCTCGTAGCTGCCGATCAGGGGACGTGCGATTTCTTTGACACCGCCTGCCGTTCCCGTCGCAGGATCGAGGAGCATCTGGTACGTCACTTCGGATTTCAGAATGCCCTCGCCGATGACAACGTCAAGGTCGAGGTTCTTGAGCGCGTTGTTCTCGATGTTCGCTGTGCGGTCGCCCGTATAGCGGAACTGTCCTGCGAGTGCAGCGGCGACCTTCTTCTCTGTCTCGGCCGTTTCGCCAAACGCCTTGGTGGCAAAGGTGAGGCGGTTCTTGGTGCCCGTGATGTTCTGCACCTGTACTTTGCCGTTGTGTGCGAGCGTCAGATTGCCGTTCTTGTCCGCCGTTCCTTCGTAGAATACGGTCGTATTTCCCGTGTAATTCTTGATGTTCAGCAGACCGTCCGACTGCTGAACGATGCGTCCGCCCTCTGCAGTGAGATTGGTAATGTCCGAAGCATCTGTGACGTTCCACGTCGACGTAGAACCGATGGTGATGCTCCGCTCCGAGGGCGCGCTTGCTGCAACGGGGGTCATCCTTGCCGAACGCAGGAGCGACGGCACCTGCGTCATCTCCGTGAGGCTGCCTGTAAAGACGGTGTTCTTTCCTGTGAGATCGATATTGAGCGTACCACGTGCGCGGATGTTGCTCCGGAGTGTGGAACCCTCGCCTTTGAGCTTCAGGTTCAGCGCCCCGTTTGTCTGCGTGATGTCCCCGTCGAATGTGCTCTTCTTGCCGGTGTCGTCCAGTGTGATGGTACCGCCTTTGTTCTCGACGGCACCCTTGATGTCGAATCCGGAGGCGATGTTAACGAGAGAGCCTGCTGCAGCATGAATGGTGCGGCGGCTGGTGACGCTGCCCGTATCAATGGAAACGCGGTTTCCGTTGATGTTCACTTGGCTGTTTGCACCTGCATCAATGCCGTATTTCGATGCCTGAATGTTCAGTGTTGCATCGCTTCCCGTCTTTACGGTGATTGGAGCGGATGCCGAGGCTGTGATGCCCTTTGCTGCCACGATGGTCGACGTAAGGTCGAAGACGTATGTATTGTCCGCCTTCTTTATGCCGCTCTTCGTATAATCGACATCCGTAGTACCGCCGATGCCCGTCGTGAACTTGGTCTGTGGCTGTGGCTTCGGCGTGTCCGGCTTCGGTGTATCCGGCTTCGGTGTATCCGGCTTCGGTGTATCCGGCTTTGGTGTATCCGGCTTCGGCGTGTCCGGCTTCGGCGTGTCCGGCTTCGGCGTATCCGGCTTTGGCGTATCCGGCTTT
>NZ_ALKG01000091.1 GCF_000286455.1 Selenomonas sp. FOBRC6 | reverse complement strand
GTGTCTGTACGAGCTCGGCATCATGGACGTTTGCGTCTGTACAGCGGAACGTGCGGGCATATGGGCAGTAAGGATGTAATTGTATGCAGGAAAAATCGTATTTCAACCCCTATATCGCCCAGTATTACTTGGCAAAAGCGCATAATCGCCCACATGCAGAGCGTAAGATGCGGGTTGTTTTTCTCGTCCAAAATGACTTTATTTGGGATAAACAGGCGCCCGTTTATGATGTGCTCGCAGCAGATGACGAAGCGGAGCCGATCATTGTACTTCTTCCGAGCTACAGTGCAACGGATCTTGCGGCGGGGAAGAACGTGGGCGAATACGAAGAGCGCTATTGGCATTTCTTTCACGATCACTATCCGGATGTCTATGACTTTACCAATGTGCTTGATCTGCGGATTCTGAGCCCCAATTATATCTTTTTGGGCCTTCCCTACGAAGGGCTGCGCCCGCTCGACGGAACCCACACGGCACAGCTCGCAAAGATCGCAAAGCTTTGCTATATTGCATACGGGACACAGGGCACAAAATTTTTTATCCATTGGGAAACGACGATGCAGGATTTTTTCTCGTATCTGACATTTCATTTCTGCGACGCTGCGGATGAGAAGGCTGCGCTGGAATCCACCTATCCCAGTACCGTTGCTGCCAGTCTGCAGCACTTCGAGGATCTCGGCTATCCCAGCTTCGAGCCGTACCTGAGACAGCAGAGCGAGGAGCATTCCGTCCGCAAAATTCTATGGATGCCGCGCTGGACAACAGATCCGATGGTGGGAGGAAGCCACTTCCTTGATTATAAAGACCGCTTTGTCGACTTTGCGGTAAGACACGGGAGTGACCAACTGAAATTTGCAATTCGCCCGCATCCCTTTATGTTTGATAATTTTATCCAGCGGGGAGATCTGACGGAGCGTGAGGTCACATCTTATAAAGCGCGGCTGAAGGAGTGCGGGATTGAGCTCGACGATGGAGGATATACGCCGTTTGAGGCGCTCAGCCGAGCGGATATATTGCTGACGGATTTTTCCTCCCTCAACATGCCGTTTTTTCTCCTCGAGCGTCCTCTGGTTTACTGCCCGAACGGGGCCGAGCTGACCGACGACTACGGGAAGATGATTGAGGGCAGCTATGTCGCCGAGCATTGGGCGCAGGCCGAAGAGCATTTGGAGCAGCTGATCTACGGTGAAGATCCTGCCGCGGATCGGCGCAGGGCCATTGTTGACGCATTCCGCAGAAAACATCTCGGCGCGGCGAAGCGTATCGCCGACCGGCTCAAAAAAGATTATGCAGACAGCCTGCATCCCGAGAACGTATATCTGCCCGATGTGGAAAGATGGATCTTCGACCAAAAGAAAGCCTTTGTATCCTTGATCGGAAGAGGAACGGAGGAATTGCTGCAGAACTTTTGCGCACAGGAATGGTACCCGCTCTATCTGGCGCTCCTGCCGCTGCGCCTTCAGAATGAAAATCTCGTGTGGGGAGAAGAGCAGATCCTTGCAAAGGTGCAGGAGATGTATGAAGCTGCCGGGGAACGGGAGCGGCGTTCGCGTCTCGTGCTTGCGATGCTTCTCTTTGCCGATCCGCTGACGCTTCCGGTGCCTGTTGAGACGGATCTGTGGCCCGAAGGTTTATATCAGAATATATGCGAGGTGTTTCGTCAGTACCGTCTGGATCTTGGCGTTGTATGAACACGGAATGGGGCATTGTGTGTGACATCGAATGGGGAAAAACAATTGAGGCCGATGCAGGCAGAAGAGGAAGGATTTATTCGGCGCACGATCAAGCGCCACTTTGGCAGGGATGCTGCTGAGAGCACTCTTCTGCCGCTCAAGGAGGGAATGACAAACGATTCCTTTCTGTTTGCTGCGGACGGACAGAGATATATCTTCCGCTATAACGGGCAGGGAACCGAGCTCCTGATCGACCGCGGCAATGAGAAGGCGGTCTATGAACTCCTTTCTGGGGCTGATATCACAGAACGCATCGTTGCACTCAGCATCGATCCCGGTTATAAGATCTCGTATTACTATGAGGGCGCGCATGTCTGTGACCCCGGGAACAGGGATGAGGCAGAGCGCTGCATGAGAGCCCTGCGCTCGTTCCATGAGCGCAGATTGACCGGAGCCAAGCCATTTGATCCATTTGAAACGCTGGCGTTCTATGAAAAACTGATGCCTGCGGAGAGACTGAACAGCGTGGAATATCAAGAAGTGCGGGAAGAGGTCTTTTCCCTGCGCTCTTTTTTGCGCCCTTTTTTAACAGACCATATCACGCTTTGTCATATTGATTCGATCTTTGATAACTTCCTGTTCGTTGAGGGGCGCGAGCGGCCCTATCTCATCGATTGGGAGTACGCAGGCCTTTCGGATCCGCTCATTGATATAGCGATGTTTGCAATCTATGCAAATTATACGGAAGCAGAGACGGAGCAGCTGCTTGCGGGATATTTCCACGAAGGATTTGACGATCGGGTAAGAGCAAGAGTATATGCCTACATGGCGGTCGGCGGACTTCTCTGGAGCTGCTGGTGCGCCTATAAGAGTTCATTCGGCGTGACGTTCGGCGCGTATGCAGAGAACCAATTTCGATTTGCAGGAGACTATCCTGCAAAGGCACGGGCTCTCATGGGTGAGATGTGATGCGGAACTATCCTCTGTGGCTGACGCTCGGCATTCTCAGCGGCTTCCTTTGGGGCTGCAACAATTATCTGTACGATATCGGAGCGCGGCCCCTTGCGGAGGGAAGTTCCGCAGCAGGGATTCTGATCCCGCTCGTCTGCACTGCTGTCAATGACATGAGTGCGGCTGTATTTTTGCTCCTCGTGAACGGGGCGCGCGGCATCCTGCGCTGTGTTCGTACGATTTTTCATCGCTCCGGAGCCTTCCTGTGTGCTGCGGCAATTCTTGGCGGCCCACTCGGACAGCTTTCCTATTGCCTCGGCATCCTCTGGGCGGGACCAACCTACGCGTTGGCGATCTCGGCGCTTTATCCCGTTGTCGGCTGCGTCCTTGCCCGCGTTCTCCTCCGCCAGGTGATCACCGTTCGCATGGGGATCGGCATTATGCTTGCGGTAACGGGGGCGATCCTGACGGCGGGGACACCGTCCGATTTTGACGCGCCGCTGCTTTTGCCGGGGCTTCTCTGCGCGCTGACTGCAGCGCTTTGCTGGGGGAGTGAAATCGTGCTCGCCGTGCGGGGGATGGCAGATATTGAACCCGATCTTGCCATTACGTTGCGCGAATGCATTTCCGGTACCGTTTTGCTGTTTATGGCTGTGATCATTTTACCAGGGCAGTTTGTGCTCGAGGAGATTTCATCGCGTCCAACTACACTCGGGCTGCTCGCCGCTGCAGGTATCATTGCAGGCATATCGTATTTCCTTTGGTATGCGGTCAACAGAGCCATTGGATGCGCCCGCGGAATGGCGCTGAATGCCAGCTACATTATTTGGGGCGTTCTTCTGCAATGGAGCATTGGGGGCGCAGCGGTGTCGGGACAGATGATTCTGGGATGCGGACTTGTCTTTGCCGGCGTTGTTTTGGTTTCTCTTTATCCGCAGAAAGCAGAGACGATATGATGACATATGAGGATTTTCAAAAGCTCTGCGCGCAGAGCAAAGCGGGCAGTGCGGAGCAGCGGGTATCTGCACTGGCGGCGCTCGAGCCCTATCGTGTGAAAAACGCCGTGCTGATGGCCGCGGGATACGGCAGCAGACTTGCCCCGATCACGGACAAAAAGCCGAAGGGGCTCCTGCGGATCCGCGGCGAAGTGCTTGTGGAGCGTCAAATACAGCAGCTCATTGCCGCGGGGATCGAAGATATATTTCTTGTTGTAGGGTATCGAAAGGAACAGTTTTCGTATCTTGCGTCGGATCCGCATGTCCATATTGCCGAGAATCCCGATTACTGGCGGTACAACAACACGTCTTCCGTCTACCGCGTATTGGATGTGCTGGACAATACCTACATCTGCTCGGCGGATAATTACTTTACGGAAAATATTTTTGAACCCTATGTCTGTCGCTCCTACTATGCGGCGGTTTACGGCGAGGGGCCAACGGAAGAATACTATCTGTCCGTCGATGCGGATGACCGCATCTCCCATGTTCAGATCGGCGGAGACCGCGGCTGGTATATGATGGGGCAGGTGTATTTTTCGCGGGCATTCAGTGAAAAATTTCGTTCATTGTTAAAACCTGAATACGAGCGGAATGCCGCCATTAGGGAGATGCTCTGGGAGCAGTTCTATATGCGGCATCTTGATGAGCTTGTACTTTACCGGAAATGCTATCCGCACGCCGTTATCCATGAGTTTGATACACTGGCGGATATTCTGGCGTTTGATCCAGACTTTCCTGTGTAGGAATATGTGCATGCGTAACGATTGGAGATTATAATTGAGCATGAAAGATGAAATCAAAGCCGAAGATATTGAGAATCTGGATTTTGAAAAGTACGGGGAACAGTATTCTGAGAGAGGCCTCTGGGAAAATGGCTCTACTCCCGAAGTGGTGGAAATGGTATAATCACTTGGGGTGATGAGAAATGGCCGAGAACTTTGAGAAGATGCTTGCAGGCTCACTGCGACTGGAAGAGCCGTGGTATATCCTAGGGGCAGAATTTCATGAAGAAGAGCCGGCAATCCATATACACGTGGGCGTAGACAAGGCGGCCGCACTATGCTGTCATGTCTGTGGTGCGCCGGCCAAACGGTACGGTTACGAGTCGAAGGAGAGAATCTGGCGTCATGCGGACTGCCTGTTTTATCTCTGCTATGTCCACTGCATACGCCCCCGTGTTCTGTGCGAAAAATGCGGTGCCATGCAGGTCAACGCACCGTTTGAGCGCAAGAACAGCCGCTTTACCCTGCTGTTCGAGGGCTATGCCATGCTCCTGCTGCAAGATGTTCCTCGTGCCAGAGCCGCCCGTCTGCTTCGCTGCGACGAGAAGTCGCTCGCAGGTATCCTCACGTATTGGGTGCATGAGGCTGTAAATCGCATGGATCTTTCCGATGTCTCTTCCGTCACCATTGCCATAGATGCAGACAGGCGCCGTGCCTTCGATGTCGAACCGGGGCGAGCCTTTCGGATTGTCCGATCTCTGGATGACTTCTATGCCCCGGCCTCCATGGATGAGGTGCAGGTGCGGCTGAACAAGCTGTGCTCATGGATGAGGCGCTGCCGCTTGCAGCCAATGAAGGATGCTGCCTTGCCGCTAAAGCGTCACGGGGGGAGATACTGAACTTTTTCCACACGCGCCTGACAAACGCGATCTGCGAAGGGATCAACTTGATGATTTAAGCGGCGAAACGCAAAGCAAGAGGTTTTCAGACCTTCGAAGGCTATGCAACGATGATCTACTTGGTTGCAGGAAAGTTAGATTTAGCTACACCTGCTCCATTCTAAAAATCGTATTTCCACTAGTTTTGGAGTAGAGCCGAAAATTTGCCCTCCATTCGCTATCATGAGAAGTATGGGGTTCGTCGGAATGATGGCACACCGCGCTATCCACATGAGCTTATTGTCAACGAAATGCGGCAAGAAGAGTATGTGCGCACGGAGGAAGACTGGAACGCTGTGCGTCCTGTTGCAGAGGAACGACTGAGGCGAGCGTTGTCCTAGGAGTGAATCATGGATATTAAAGTGAGGCTTGATGGCAGAGAAGCGTCTGTTCGCAAGATATTCACAGAGAACGGGACGACCTTGTTAACGGCAGGATATCGCTCCTACTTGGTAGATGGGACTATTAGAGGTGGGAGCGATGCCGCACATGTTCTGATTGGTTCTTACGCTTCTCTAGGACCACGTATGACATTCCTCTTCCAGGAATCATTCGGATCATCCTATGCAAGCGGCTTTGCAGGCACTGAGACGGAAAACGATCCAATGGCAGCTCCTGTACGAAGCTGTGGCTCTCAGGTGATTATCGGTAATGATGTCTGGATCGGATGTGATGTGACCATTCACAGTGGCGTACATATCGGAAATGGGGCTGTGGTTGGCGCAGGCGCGGTTGTCACAAAGGACGTTCCGCCTTATACTGTTGTCGTCGGCAACCCTGCCCGCGTCATTAAGAAGCGATTCGATGCGGAGACAATAGCACGGCTTCAGCACATCAAGTGGTGGTATTGGCCTGCAGAGCAAATCCAGCAGCATATTTCACTGTTGTTGGGTGATGTTCGTACATTTATTGCACGGTTTTCTGTATCGGAGGAGCAGATTCCTTCGGAGCCTTTTTTAGAGAATCTTATTGAGTTTAAGGAGAGGGGGTATATACTTTATTATTTCATCCCTGATTTTGAATCTGAGGAGGCAACCTGGCGTAACGTCTTCCGAGACTACTTAGGAGCCTATACGGTGACAGATCATGTTGCGTTGCTCCTCGCGCTGCCTGATGATACGCCGGAGGCTTTTCTTACAGAACTCGGCAGCATACTTGCAGAGGCTGGAGAAGATGCCCCTCTTGTTATGACATGTTACGCAAATACAGCGGGAATGGTATCTATATGGTCTTATGTAGACTCCTTTATTACGACGAAGGAGGCTGTATCCTCCGTGTGTGCGGAGTATGCGGCAGACAGCGGCGTAAATATTGTCTATGGGCTTGCGCCAAGGGAGCGTATCTTTCCGGCACTGCGGAAGAATGTGGCATCCAAAATGCAGATTGTGTGATGTTTTGATCGGGGGAGTAGGTCGTGTTTATTCAGGTCAGTCTTGAGCGAGCTGTAGAGACTCGCATGCTCCATCAGGACGGCAGGGTCTTCATGACCGTAGGCGCCGGTTCCTATGTGGCGGACGGGATCATTGAGCATGGCAGTCAGCGGCTGCACGTACTTGTTGGACGATACACTTCTTTGACGGGGCATGTCCTGTTTGAGATCGGGATGAACCATGACTATCATCGGACTGCAGCCTATCCATTTGAGGAGTTTTTTTATACCGATGGGATATCGAATCACGCCTTCCATGTCAATCACAATCAGATCATTATCGGGCATGATGTAAAGATCGGCGAGGACGTCATCATACTTGGGGGCGTTCATATTGGCAGCGGAGCAATTGTCCATTCGGGCGCTGTTGTTGCAAAGGATGTTCCGCCCTATGCCATTGTTGAGGGGAATCCGGGGCAAATTACAGGATACCGATATGATGAAAAAACGATTAAGCGGCTTTTGAATATTCAATGGTGGAACTGGCCAGAGGAAAAGATACAAGCGTGCGAGCAGTCTCTGCAAAACAATGCGAAAGCGTTTGCAGAACAATTCTCTGCAGCAGATAATGTTGCACAGCCCGATGAGATCGGACAGGCGCTTGCATCGTTGAGAGAGCGGGGATACGCCATTTATTACTTGGTAGCGGATTTTACAGCGCATGAAAGTATATGGCGAAAGGTGCTCCTGGATTATTTGTCGGCGTATACTGCTGATCGTCCGTCCGTCCTCCTCGTTGAAATTCCCAAGGAAGGTTTTTCGACAGAGCGTCAAGAGCTTCTCTCATTGCTCTCCATGTGTCATGCGGATGCGCCACTGGTGCAGATATACACATCTGAGAATTCTTCATTCCACATGCTTGAGATGGCAGATTTCCTC
>NZ_ALKG01000090.1 GCF_000286455.1 Selenomonas sp. FOBRC6 | reverse complement strand
TTTCATGTGAGGAGGCATATTTGCAGGAGCTTCTCGCGCGTGTCGGACTGCCCGCAGAGGTTCTGCCACGTATGACGGGGCAGCTCTCGACCGGGATGCGCCAGCGCGTACGACTCGCCGTCGTTCTCGGCACAGATGCCGAGGTGTGGCTGCTCGATGAACCGGGGCTTGCTCTCGATGAACAGGGGCGTGCGCTGCTCCTCAGTGAAACGCGTGCAGCGGCGAAGAGGGGGCGGCTCATCCTGTGGGCGACGAATGAACCGGAGGAAAGGAAGGCGGCGGATGCGTGCTTCGATCTTACGAGCGACACTCAATGTCGCCCGTAAAGAACTCCTCGACGGCATCCGTCTCCGCGCCGGCTATGTGACGATGGGGATGTTCGCACTGACGGTGATTGCCTTTCTGAGTATGTCGCTCGCGTGGGGGACGATGGATGACCGCCTTGCGTCGGCACTCCTCTGGATCGTGATCTTCTTTGCGGCAACATTGCAGGGCGAGCGGCTCTTTGCGGAGGAGGCTGCAGCGGGGACGCTGCTCTTTCTGTGGATCTACGTTCCGGCACAGGCGGTTCTCTTCGGCAAGATGGCGGCGCATTTCATTACGCTTGTCGTGCTTTCCGCATTCGTTCTTCCGCTCGTTATCATTCTGATGGATGCACCGCTTGTCCTCAATGCCTGCTTCGTCGGCACATTGTTCTTAGGGCTCTGGGGCATGACGGCGGCGGATACGCTGCTCGCGGCGGTCGCCGCAAATGCGAGTGTACGCGGGGGCCTCGTTCCTGTCCTGCTGCTCCCGTCCATGCTGCCGATTCTCTTGCCTGCGATCTCTCTGTCGGCGGGTGGGGGAGAGCCGGCGCTCTTGGGTGGTATGCTGATCTATGATATGGCACTCACCGTGGGTGCGTCGATGTTGTTTGATTCTCTCTGGATTGAGAGTTAGAGATGGGGGTCTCATGCTTGCCGGGGTGATTGCCGCTCTGACATTGGCTGTGCTCTACGCCGTGTTCTTCGTCGTCCCTCCTGCTGAGGGGCTGGGTGACTATGTTCGCATTGCTTTCTTCCACATCCCATGTGCTTGGGTTTCGGTCATCGCATTCTTCTGCGCCGCCTACTGGGGCGCACGTTATTTGAAAACACGCAATCTTCGCTATGATACAAAAAGTGCGCGGTCTGCTGTGCTCGGATTGGTCTTCACGCTTCTCGCCACGGGGAGCGGGGCAATCTTCTCAAAGCTCACATGGGGCGCGTATTGGAACTGGGATCCGCGGCAGACGACAATCTTTGTTCTGTTCCTCATCTATGGGGCATATGTGACACTCCGTATGACGATGCGGGATGAGCGTGCACGCGCCTCCTCGTCGGCGGTCTACGCACTCTTCTCTTTTATCGCGGTTCCGTTCCTTGTCTTTATCCTGCCGCGCATGTTTTTCTCGCTGCATCCGTCGCCCGTCCTCAACGGGGCAGGGCGGCTCGATATGGATGCGGTGATGCTCGGAACGCTCATATTATCGCTTGTCGATGTGACACTTATGTATGTTTGGCTGATGAAACGGGGGGATCGTCATGCGTAAATACTTCTTCGTTGTACTGATTCTTGGATTTATCGGATATGCGGGGTACTTCTTTGCGGACTCCGTGACCCCCTACGTCAGTGTTGCAGAGGCGCGTACCTCCGAACGGAATGTGCAGGTCAAGGGGCTGCCCGACGACACTGTCGAGCCGCACATGGAGAACAATATGTTCGTGTTCTCTATCTCCGATGAGGAGACGGGCGAGACGATGCTCGTCCGATACAAGGGTGTAAAGCCCGATAACTTTGATGAAGCGTACCACGTTGTCGCGATTGGGAAATATACGGGCGATGCGTTCGCAGCGGACAAGCTGCTCATCAAATGCCCGTCGAAATATGAGGCGGAAAAAGGAAAGGTTCAGGTATGATCGGAACGTTATTCTTGGGTGCGGTTCTGTTCTTTGCCCTTGCTGCAGTGTTCTGTGAGACGCAGGGAAAAACAACCGAAGGACGGATCTGTGCGGCCCTAGCGGGGCTTGCATCGCTCGGTGCAGCGGCGTTCCTCTTCGTCATTATTCTGAACGATGATTTCAGCTACACCTACGTTATCAGTTACTCCTCCATCAGTCTGCCGCTGCTCTATAAGCTCTCCGCATTCTGGGCGGGGCAGCAGGGCTCATTTCTCCTCTGGCTCGTGATTCACGCCATTGTCGGTGTTCTGATTGCACGCGAGGGTCGGATGACAGCGACGGGGCGCACGATCTACCACGCACTCACCGCGATGCTCGTCCTCCTCGTCCTCTTTAAGAGCCCCTTTGCTCCCGCAGAGACTGTTGCCATGGACGGGCACGGGATGAATCCGCTGCTGCAGGATCCGTGGATGGCCGTGCATCCGCCGATCATCTTTGTGGGCTATGCGCTGCTTGCAGTTCCGTTCGTCTACTCTCTTGAGAGCATGATAAAGGCACCGATGGACGGCAGTTTCCTCGCTCCGATGCGTCGCTGGACGCTCATCGCGTGGGCATTCCTCGGTGCAGGCATCTTCATCGGAGGTTACTGGGCGTACAAGGTGCTCGGGTGGGGCGGCTACTGGGGCTGGGATCCCGTGGAGAACTCCTCGCTTGTCCCGTGGCTGCTCGCCTGTGTTCTGCTTCATCTGATCTCTGTTGCGCGTGGGCGGCGCGGGGCGTTTTACCTCGTTCATCTTGCGGCAACCTTCTCCTACGCATTCGTCCTTTACGGGACATTCCTCACGCGCAGCGGTATTCTCGGTGATTTCTCCGTGCACTCCTTTGCGGGCTCGGACATCGGCCTCTACATCGCCCTTGCCAATGCGGCTGTCCTGCTCTTCGGGCTCGGCGTTCTGATCGTTCGGATTGAACGTCTGCCGAAGGGGGCGGTCTACGAGCAGCACCGCAGCCGAGACTTCCTCGTGCTGCTCGGGATGCTTCTCATCGTATTCATCGTCGCTATCGTATTCTTCGGAATGTCCATGCCGCTCATCTCCGGGCTGCTCGGAGAGAGTGCGGCGGTCGATACGAGTTACTATGTGCGTACCTCGCTGCCGATTGCGGTGCCGCTGGCGCTTCTCATGGCACTCGGCGTACTTCTGCCCTACGGCAGTGGACGCGTCGCACGGCCTGTGTGGATCTTCGTGATCTCCGTGGGCGGCGGCGTTCTCGCGGGGCTGGTCGGAGTCACGGATATTCCGTCGGTTCTGCTCTCCACCTTTGCCCTCCTTGCCGCACTTGCTGCCATTGAGGCATTTCGCCGTCAACGCATTGGTCTGGGCGGGATGGTTGCCCACGTTGGCACGGGACTTGCGCTGCTCGCCTTTATTCTCTCGGGGTCGGGCAGTCAGACAACGACGGTCACACTCATCCCTGACGAGCCGCAGGAGGTCTATGGACACACGATCATCTATCGTGGACAGTCCTTTGCCGAGAGTGGCAGTGAGAAGTCCTACCGCTATGAGGTGGACGGAAGTCTGTGCGAGGCAGTGACAAAGCTGCGTGCAAACGGTGAGGATGCGGCACGTGAGCCTGCAATTGCAAGAAGCCTTGCGGGCGATCTCTATATCGCACCGTCGCCGACTTCGGCGGAGCGTGACGAGCTGATTCTTCATCGCGGCAAGACCGTTATGGGGATCAACGACTATGCTTACCGCTACGAATCCATCGCATTTGAGCCGCAGGGCGGCGGCAAGACCCTCGTCACGGCGCAGATTGCGCTGACGGACGGCGAGGAAGTCGATGATGCCGCACCCACGATCCTTGCGACGGAGACGGGGGGGACATCCCAGCCGATCGAAGTGATGAACGGCAAGTTCCGCATTCGTCTCACGGGTGTCTCGGCGGATGAACGCGACATACGGATCGAGATCCTGCCCTCTGTGGCAGAGGAGGCGGCACTTCCCGTTCCCGCCTCGGTCAGTACGAAGCCCGGCATCTCCATCCTTTGGCTCGCCTGTGTTCTTGTGACTGTCGGTGGTCTCCTGGCAGCCACGCAGGTGGTAAGTCCCGTCAAAGGAGGTGGATCGGAAAAGCGGTCTGAGTGAGAAATCATAGAAGGGAGGAAGGACACATGAATTTGAAGCAGTATGCAAAGGAGCATACGCTGCGCTGTATCATCGGTGCGTTTCTCGTGGGACTGTTCGCCGTCGGCGGCGGCATGCTCATGGACAAGGCCTCGGCATCGCCGAAGTTCTGCGGTATGTGCCATGCCATGCAGCACGAGGCAAAGACACATGCCATGTCCACACATGCGGACATCGCCTGTGTGGAGTGCCATCTGCCGCACGACAATATTGCCGTTTACTATTTTGAAAAGGGCAAGACAGGCATGCATGACACGCTCCATCAGGTACTGAACGACTATCCCGTACACATCAAGATCTCCGATCACGGACGGGATATCGTGAATGCCAACTGTCTGCGCTGCCATACATCGACCATGGGATCGGTATGTCTGGACAGGGGCAAGGACGGAAATGCAAACTGTACGAAGTGTCACAGTGGTATGCCGCATGGTTCCAATCCTTTAGAAGGGGGGATAAGAGTTGAGTAACAGAAAGAAAATCATCGCGGGTGTTGCCGGCGTCTGTGCCCTGTTCTTTGGATTCGTCGCCGTTCGCATCGGCGCACACCCGAACGATGACAGCATCAAACGCGTGCAGATCCAGGGCGACACCGCTGCCAAGATCGGCAAAGAGGCGTACAAGGACGCCTATCCGCTCCAGTACAACTCGTTCATGAAAAACAATGAGGAATCTCCGTCGCCCACAGGCTACGGCGGCAGCATGGAGGGCAACAGTCATCTGGAGCACCAGCCCGAGATGCTTGAGAACTTTAAGGGCTATAAGTTTGCCATCCAGTATGACGACGACCGAGGGCATACGTATGCGGGCTACGATCTCCTGCATACGAAGAGGCTTCCGGGACAGAAGGGGAGTTGTCTACAGTGCAAGGGTTCGTATGTTTATGATGTGTACTTCAAAGAAGGTGGATGGGCGTATGCATCGAAGCCGTTTGATGAAGTTGCGGCTCCCATCACGATGGATGAGTGGTTCGGCTGCTCGACCTGCCACGATCCCGAGACGATGGAGCTGCGCGTCTATCAGCAGGGCTTTATCGAGTCGATGGCAAGACGTGGTGTTGATGTCAACGCTGCCACGCACAATGATATGCGTGCCTATGTGTGCTCGCAGTGCCATACGGAGTACTACTTCACCGCCGAGGATGGTCGTGTCGCACATCCATACGAGAACGGTCTGGATGCCGAGTCCGAGTATCAGTACTACCAGTCCGGTCAGGCTGGCGGATTCAAGGGCGACTGGATGCACCCCGACTCCAAGACGATGATGCTCAAGGCGCAGCATCCGGAGTTCGAGACGTGGGCGACGAGTGTCCATGCCGATGCCGGTGTTACCTGCGTGGACTGCCACATGCCCTATATGCGTGACGGCGGCAAGAAGTACACCTCGCACTGGATGACGAGTCCCTTGAAGACGACGAAGGAATCCTGTCTGAAGTGTCATGACGAGAGCGAGGAGACCCTCGTGGCACGCGTCAAGACCATTCATGACAATACGTTCAAGATCCAGCGCATCGCAGGCCAGACGGTCGCACGCGCACATCGCACGGTCAAGGCTGCGATGGATGCAGGTGTACCCGATGCAGCACTCGAGGATGCACGCGCGAAGATTCGCGAAGCACAGTGGTACTGGGATTGGGTTGCCGCCGAGAACGGCATGGGCTTCCATAACCCCGACAAGATCATGCGTACCCTTGGGCTTTCGATTGATCTCGCACATCAGGCAATCGAGTCCGCCGAGGGAGCACGCCACGGCTTCCAGCCGCTCTGATCGGAGCACGACGAGACCAAAAAAGAATCGCCTCATGTTGGGGCGATTCTTTTTTACGTTCGTTTTGTTTTACAGCATCCCGCTCATCCAGATGAGGCGTATGCCGAGACCGAACATGGCGAGGGAGAGAAGGACGAGGATGACCTTGGACTTCGTCTTCTGTGAGATGGCAGCGCCGATCTGCGCACCGACGGCGGCACCGATGGAGATGCAGATCGCAGGTGTCCAGATGATGTGATTGAGCAGGAAGTGACTGATGACACCGAATGCTGCCGAACAGGCAAGAACGAAATGTGAGGTCGCTGTCGCCATGTGTACGGGGAAGTCGAGCAGGTAGACCATGAGCGGCACGTGAATCACGCCGCCGCCAATGCCGAAGATGCTCGAGATGAAGCCGACCCCAGCGCTTGCGCCAACGCCAAGCGAGCGGTTGAATGTAAAATCTGCGGGCAGTGTGTGAACATCCGCGTGCTTCTTGTGTGTAGCGTTCCAGTACATCATCAGTGCCATCACAAGCAGAAATGAACCGTATGAGACGTACAGCATCGGCCCCGTGAAGTCGTCGACGATGTACGAGCCGAGGAATGCGCCCGGCAGGGTCGCGATCGCGAACGGCACAGCGGCGGGGAAGTAGACACGCTGCTGACGGATGTAGGCAATCGTGCCTGAGAGAGCATTGGCAAACACAATGACAAGCGAAGTGCCCGTGATCTGCGCCGCTGTGTGGAAGTACGGATAGACACCGCCGTCCGACAGGAAGAAGATGAAGATCGGCACGCAGATCAGCCCGCCGCCGATGCCGACAAGTGTCCCAAACGTGCCGACGAACAGTCCGAGCATAAGAAAAAGAAGAATATCAAGTCCCATAAATCATGCCTCCATAGCGATCAATGTGTTGTCCATTATAGCACACAGGAAGTATTAGACAAGAGGGCAGTGTTTGTGATATGATGAGCGCAGAGAAGCCCATTTACTATTTTCGGGACTTATTTAGGAGAGCTTCTTTGCATTATATGAGGAAGGAGGATCGGGGAATGGAGAGCCGGCATGGTCCGGTACGTAATCTTAGTAAGTACTAAAGAAAGAAGTGACAACGAATGGTTACATTTCTTGGTGCGCTCGCCACACTCATTATAGGCTACATGGTCTATGGGGCAATCGTGGATCGGGCATTTGGGCGTACGGGGGAGGTCGCTCCCGCGATTCGGCTCGAGGATGGAGTGGACTACATCCCGCTGCCGACGTGGAAGGTGTTCCTCATCCAGCTGCTCAACATCGCAGGCCTCGGGCCGATCTTCGGCGCACTTGCGGGTGCGCTCTGGGGGCCGAGCGTCTATCTCTGGATCGTCTTCGGTACGATCTTTGCAGGCGGTGTGCATGACTATCTCTCGGGCATGATCTCCTTCCGTGAGGATGGCAAGAGTCTCTCGGAGATTGTCGGCAAGAATCTCGGGCACATCATGCTTCAGATCATGCGCATCTTTTCGATTGTCCTGCTTGTGCTTGTCGGGGTCGTCTTTATGACGGGACCTGCGATGCTGCTCGCAAAGCTGACGGGCATGGAAGTGCTTATGTGGCTCGGCGTGATCTTCATCTACTACACGATGGCAACGCTTCTGCCGATCGACAAGATCATCGCGCGGTTCTATCCGCTCTTCGGCATCTGCCTCATCGTCATGGCACTCGGTATCATGGGTGGCATGCTCTTCGGTGTCGGCGGACACGTTATGCCCGAGATGACGCTTGAGAATCTGCATCCGAAACAGCTGCCCATCTGGCCGCTGCTCTTCATCACGGTCGCCTGCGGCGCAGTCTCGGGGTTCCATGCAACGCAGTCCCCGATCATGTCGCGTTGCCTCAAGGATGAGCGTATGGGACGCCCTGTCTTCTACGGCGCGATGGTTGCCGAGGGCATCATCGCGCTCTGCTGGGCGGCTGCGGGTGCAACATTCTACGATGGGACGGCAGGACTCGGAGCTGCGCTCAAGGAGGCGGGCCCCGGCGGTGTCGTCTATGAGATCTGCAACGGCTTCATGGGGGTTGTCGGCATCGGCGGCGTGAGCATTGGCGCAGTTCTCGCTATGCTCGGTGTCATTGCCTGCCCAATCACTTCGGGCGATACGGCGTTCCGCTCTGCACGTCTGACGCTTGCGGACTGGCTGAACATCCCGCAGAAGGAGGCGCCGAAGCGCCTCATCATCGCGGTACCGATGCTCGGCATTGGCCTCATCCTCTCGCAGATGGACTTCTCCATCATCTGGCGTTACTTCTCTTGGGCGAACCAGACACTCGCGATGATTACGCTCTGGATGGGCACGGCATACCTCTACCTGCATAAGCCGGGCTCCTATGCCTACATCGTCGCACTCGTGCCCGCGATTTTCATGTCGGCGGTTACGACAACCTACCTCCTGCAGGCGCCCGAGGGCTTTGGCCTGCCGACCGATATCACCTACCCAGCAGGCATTGGCTTTGCGATTCTCTTCACCGCACTCTTTGTCCGCGCATACATTCTGCGCAAGAGAACGCTTTGAGCAAACAACGACTTTTAGACCGCCGTGCAGCCGCGCGGCGGTTTTTCTTGCAAATATTTTAATTTATGGTAAAATAGCACTAATCAGAAACGGGATGATAGCCGTTCGCATACAATAAGGGAGGAATTATACGCATGGCGAAGACCGAAGAGAAAGAAGTCAAGGAAGTAAAAGACTCGGCAGCGAAGCTGTCCGAGGAGGAAAAGTTGAGAGAGTTGATCGGAGAGGCAAAGGTGGAAAAGAAGGCCGCAGCGTCGGAAGAAGCAGCTGCACCGGAGACTGCAACGAAGGCGGAGCGTTTCCAGTCATTCATCAAGGAGAATGACATCAGCTACTTCGATGAGCCGCAGGCGCTTGATGACCAGTTCCATACCACGATCTTCCGTTCGCGTATCGAGGCGAAGGGACAGGTCATGCCGATGGCGATCTTCATCGACGACAGCTTCTTCACTATCATCCGCACGCAGATTGCGACGGGCATCAACGAGAAGAACGTCGATCGCATCAAGGGCTATCTCAACACGTTGAATGCGGAGTACAAGATGTTCAAGTACTACCTGCGCGAGGATGGTACCATTTTCCTTGATGTTTGTATTCCGTTCGCCGATGAGACCTTCGATCCCATCATGATTCACACACTTCTGCCGATTCTTGTGCGGCAGCTCGAGACCGTCTACGAGGATCTCATGGCTGAGGTTTGGGCAAAGGACTAAAGCGCTAGTTCGAAATAGTGCACGACTGCTTCCGCTTTGGAGGCAGTCTTTTTTGTGTCTTGATTTTCATTTCAAATCTGGGTACAATAAAGCACAGTGACGATGGAGCAGAGTGAAAGGGAGGGATGGCATGGATCTGAAGAAGCTGATTGGCGGGCGACAGTTTTGGTCGCTGATCGCCGTCCTGCTCATCCTGTTTGGTGTATTGCTGATCGTTGGACATCCGAAGGAGGAGGCTTCGCCCGCGCCGCTGCCTCCGCCCGAGGACGATGTGAAGGTTCTCGTACTCAACTATCACATGGTGAACTCCATGTTCATATCTCTGGCGATTGAGCCCGGGGACTTCGACTGGCAGATGAAATATCTAGTGGATCACGGATACCATAGTATCAGTCCTGATGAACTATATGACTTTCTTGCGGGGAAGGGGACACTGCCCGATCGCCCTGTGCTCATTACATTTGACGACGGATATGAGGACAACTATACGAATGCCTATCCGATCCTCAAAAAATACAATCTCAAGGCGACGATCTTCGTCGTGACGGGCTTCCTCAGCAAGCGCAAGGGGTATCTCACGTGGGATCAGCTGCGCGAGATGGAGCAGAACGGCATTACTATTGAGTCGCATACGGTGACACATGCGCCGTTGCCAGAGCTGTCTGATGACCGTATCCGTGAGGAACTCGTCGAGTCGAAGCGGCAGGCGGAGGCGGAACTCGGGCATCCCATTGAGTTCATCGCCTATCCGACGGGCGTACACGATTTGCATATCGTCGGCATTGCAAAGGAGGCGGGGTACAAAGGCGGTTTTACCGTGAAGTACGGCAATGTTGACCGCAGCAGCAATGTCTATGCAATGGAACGTGTGCCCGTCTTTCGTACGGCGGCAACGAATGTGGACTTCGTTGATCGTCTGCGCTATACCTCGAATATCACACAGTTTGGTTGGACACGGAACTGAAGAAGTTTCTCAATTATGGTATTTCCTTCAAATGATGACGAAATAAGAGCGTTAAGTCTTTCCAAAATAATTGTAGTGTGCTATAATGACCAAGACTGAATACACAGACAGGAAGTTCACGAGGAAACATGGATACTCTGTTCCTCCTGTATGCGGTTCGGCGATTCATTGGATTGTGGGAGATTCCCACAAAGGAGGAAGTAAAATGAAGAAGACAATGGTAGCTGCTCTGGCAGCGGCGCTGACGATCGGCGCAGCATCCACTACGTTTGCAGCGGCAAATCCGTTCTCGGATGTGCCCCGTGACCACTGGGCATACGATGCTGTGACGCAGCTCGCTGCGGACGGTGTTGTCGAGGGTTATGGCGACGGCACGTACCGCGGCGACCGCAACATCACGCGTTATGAGATGGCGCAGATGACGGCAAAGGCAATGGCAAAGGGCGACATGTCCGCATCGGATCGCGCTCTCGTTGACCGTCTTGCTGCTGAGTTCGCTGATGAGCTCAACAACCTCGGCGTTCGCGTTTCGAACCTCGAGCGCAATGCGGATATGGTGAAGTGGACGGGCTACCTCCGCTACGACTATATCAGCGATCGTCATGACAAGGATCATTCGAAGACGAACACGGATCGCGTTCGCTTCCGTCTCTTCCCATCTGCTGAGGTCAACGATCATTGGAAGGTCAAGGCTCGTCTCGACACGCAGTACTTCATGGACAAGGACGACAGCAGCTCAATGTCCCTTGCACGTGCGTATGCAGATGGCACCTATGGTAATCTGAATATCAAGCTCGGCAAGCAGGATCTTTACTCCGGTGCAGATGACGGTCTGACGATGGATACGGCGATCTCGGGTGCGACGGTGTCGTTTGGCAATGTCGTCAAGGCGAAGATTGCGGCAGGTCGTGTATCTGATAAAAATGTGAAGTCGGCCACGGATGCGGCAGCAAACTATCAGGGCATCGACCTCACTTACGGTATGGGCAAGCTCACGGCGGGTGTCGGCTATCAGCAGATCAACAATGATGTGTTTAAGGCTGCTTCCTACAGCAAGAACGCTGATTCGGACAAGGCTCGTATCTGGTCGGTCGGCGGCAAGTATGTGTTCGATAAGAATGTTGCCCTCAAGGGCTCCTACGCACAGAACACCGAGGCGGACTACTATAAGAAGGCTGGCAGTATTGAGCTCGACTATAAGGGCGCGAAAAACTCCGATATGGGCTCGTGGGGCGCATATATCGCCTATCGTCACCTCGGCAATAATGTTGCATTTGCACCGACCTACAACGTTCTCGGCCGCGATCAGAAGGGCTGGGCTGTCGGAACGAGCTACACGCTCTTCAAGAATGTGATGACGAAGCTCGAGTACTTCAAGGGCAAGGACATCACGGCGGACAAGAATGCAAGCACACTCTTTGCACGCGTTCAGTTCTCGTTCTAAGTTCACTAATTAGCGAATTACCGCATAAAAAGAGCGCTGCAGTTGCAGCGCTCTTTTTGTATGTCCGATTATAATATCTCACGCAGGATCCACGGTACAATCGGCTCTCTGCACGGCGGGGCAATGCGGTCTGCCGCCGCCTTTGCATCCTCTGAGGCGTCCTCGGGGGCGATGCCCGTGTCCGCTATGCGCAACAGCTCCACGTCGTTTTCGTAGTCGCCGCACGCGATGATGCGCCGTCCCGCGTAGGCGGGCATCGATCGCAGAACCTCTGCCATTGCGCCCTTGCTTGTGCCAGGCGGGACGAACTCGAGGTAGTTTTCCTCGGAGTAGAAGGAGGTGGAGCATCTGTCGATGCCAAGTTCCTGCGCCAGACGTTCAACGAAGCTCAGGTTGATCGGCGCGTCGCAGATGAAGAATTTCAGCCATGTCTCTTCCTCGACAGCTTTCAGCGTCGTGTGATTCACATTGTAGAACTCGTCGTCGAGACGCGGGTCGTCGTTCGCCTCGGGGCTGAGGATATTGCACTGCTGCGCCGTATAGACCTCGACACAGGCGCGCGGGAACTGATAGAGGACACGCGCGGCAAACGTGCGCCAGATGTCGCCGTCCAGCGTGCGTGTCTCAAGCACCTGATTCTTCGACAGATCCTTGAGCATCGCACCGTTGAAGAAGATGCTCGGCGCGTTGACCGTGATGCCCTTGAGGTAGGGGAGGGCGGACTCGGGCGTGCGCCCTGTCGCCGCAGCAAATGCGCCGCCTGCAGCGGTGAACGCGTTGATGGCGCGCACATTTTCCTCGGAGATCATCTCATAGCGCGGAATCAATGTACCGTCCAAGTCACTGATTAGGAGGATATCGTCATATCGTTTTTCGCTCATATTGCCTCAATGTCCGTCAGATAGTTCTCCATCATGGCACGTCCGTCATGTGTCAGAATGGATTCGGGATGGAACTGGATGCCCTCGATAGGCAGAGTCTTGTGCCGCACGCCCATGATTGTGCCGTCGCCGAGGTCGCTCGTGATCTCAAGTACATCGGGCAGACTCTCGCGCTCGATGATGAGCGAGTGGTAGCGTGCGACCTGCGTGCCTGCATGGACGTTGCGGTAGATGCCCGTACCGTGGTGGCGGATGGGGGATGCCTTGCCGTGGACGATTTCCTTTGCGCGGACGACCTTGCCGCCGAACACCTCACCGATCGCCTGATGTCCAAGGCAGATGCCGAGAATCGGAATCTCGCTGCCGAGCTCGCGGATCACATCCTCTGTGATGCCCGCATCCTTCGGCAAACCGGGGCCCGGGGAGATGACGATGCCCTTGTATTTTTTTGTACGGATTTCATCGACCGTCGTCACGTCATTGCGGGCGACCTCGACCTCTGCGCCGAGGTTTGTGAGCAGCTGATAGACGTTATAGGTGAAGGAATCGTAGTTGTCAAGCAAAAGCAGCATTGTTCTCCACCTCCTCCACGACCTCAAAGAGCGCCTTCGCCTTTTGCAAAATCTCAAGGTATTCACTCTCGGGCACGGAGTCCTTGACGATGCCCGCGCCCGACTGAATGATGGCCGTGTCGTCGTTCTCGATGCACATGGTGCGTAGCGTGATGCACATGTCCATATTGCCACGAAAATCCATGTAGCCGACGGTTCCTGCGTAGAAGCCGCGATGCGCCTGTTCCTGCTCGTGGATGATTTCCATCGCGCGCAGCTTTGGCGCGCCGCTGACCGTCCCTGCGGGGAAGGTTGCGCGCAGGACATCCATCGGCGCATATGCGGGTGCGATCTCGCCGACGACGCTGCTCACCATATGCGAGACATGGGAGAAGCGCTCGACCTCCATGAGCTTCGGCACGCGCACACTGCCGGGGACGCTGATGCGTCCGAGGTCGTTGCGTGCGAGATCGACGAGCATCGCGTGCTCGGCGCATTCTTTTGCATCGGAACGCAGCTCTGCGGCGAGCAGTGCGTCCTCCTCATCCGTCTTGCCGCGCTTGCGTGTGCCGGCGATGGGGTAGGTGTAGACCGTGTTGCCGGAGACTTTAATCAGCATCTCGGGGGAGGCACCGACGAGCTTGATCTCGCCGAAGTTGTAGTAGAACATATAGGGCGAGGGATTGACTTGCCGTAGCCGCCGATAGAAGAGGAACGCGGGGCGTGTAATCTTCTCGCGAAAGCGGAAGGACGGCACCGCCTGAAAGATGTCCCCCGCATAGATATGCTCCTTGATCGTGTCGATTGTACGCAGGAAATCCTCGGGCGGTGTCCCATAGCGCGCCATAAAGTCGACAGGCGTACTGCGTGTTGACGGTGCAGAATCAGATGGTGCGAACGGCGCGGCGAGGCGTGCGCGCATAGCGGCAAGACGTTCGGTGACCGCGTCGTAGAGCTCGCCCGCATCATCGCCCTCCCGCACATCTGCGAGGTAGTGGAGGCGTGCACTGTTTTTGAGCGCATCATAGACGACGAGGTAGCGGCACATCATGAACTGACCGAGCAGCTCCTCAGCACCGATCTCCACCCCTCGCACGCGGTCGAAGGTCGCCGCCGTCTCATAGGTGAAATAGCCTGCAAGCCCGCCGTGGACGAGGGGCAGTGTCTCTCCGTCCGTGACAGCAGGGGTGAAGCGCGCGGCATATGCCTTCATCGTCTCGTGTGGCGCGCCCACGATGCTCTTCATGAGGCCGTTCTCGTTGATGAGCAGCTTGTCCGCAAAGACCTGCACACGTACGAACGGCTCGCCGCCGATGAAGGAGTAACGTCCGAACTGTTGCTGCGTCGTGTCGACGGACTCCATGATATAGCCCTTTTTCTCGCCGACGAGCTTGTAGTAGATCGAGACCGGTGTATCGAGATCCATCGTCAGCTCGGTGGAGACGGTGATGAGGTTCGCCGTCTGTGTCGCTGCGATGAACTCCTCCTTTGTCAGACTCAGCTTCATTGATTGATCTCCATGACAACATCCCGCTCCTTGCGCCCGAGCACCCAACCGAGCACCTTGAGCTCGGCGTAGAGCATCTGTTGCTGCTCGCGGTTGTTCTCACGGCTGAACTTGAGCTGCCTGTACTGCTGGCGTCCGAGGTTGTAGCGCGCGAGGATCTCCGCTTCGCTGCGCATCCTGTGGCGTCCGCCTGCGTGTATGCGCACGAGCTCCTCCACCTCTGCCTCGCCGTACGTGGGGGGCTTTGGCGGTGCCGCCATCTGCCGTACGAGGTCGGTGATCTCGCGATCATTCATGGTCATAGCTGTCTCCTTTACTTCCATTGCGCGGCGGGCGAAAATGGGATTGCTGTTCCGTCAGGATTTTGCGCCGCGCGCTTCCAAATAGCGTATCATCGCTTCTGCAACATGCTTGGAGTCCTTTACCACCTGCACGACGTTCCATGGGCCGAGCACCACGTCGCCTGCTGAAAACACGCCGTCGCGCTCCGTCATGCCGTTCTCGTCGACCTTGACGAGACCCTTCTCGTTGAGCGTAATGCCTGTCGTCGAGCGGACAATCTTGTCCTTTGCCGCCTGACTTGCCGCGATGACCGTGCTGTCGGCGGGGATGAGATAGGGCTCGCCCTCGCTGATGAGATTCTGATCCTCGTCAAAGACGCGGTCGTACAGCATCGGCCCCTCGGGCGTGACGGAGTGGATACCCTTTCCATACTGGATCTCGCAGCCGTCCATCAGCGCGTATTCGAGCTCGCGCTCGCTTGCGGAGATGCCGTTGCGCCGCGCGTAGATCGTGACGTAGCGGCTGCCCTTGCGGATCGCCGTGCGCGCCACATCCATCGCAGAGTTGCCCGAGCCGATGACGGCGACGCGGTCGCCGAGATGGTAGACATCGGGGTTCTGGAGGTAGTTGACCGCATAGTGACAGTTGCCGAGCGTTTCGCCGTGAATGCCAAGGCTCTTCGCACGCCATGCACCCGTGCCCATAAAGATTGCCTCGTAGCCGTCGCGGAACAGGTTGTCCACCGTGAGCGCGCCGCCGATCGTTGTGTTCGGGCGGATGTGGATGCCGAGCGTGCGCAGCTTTTCGCCGTAGCGGTCAATGGTCGAGGGCGGCAGACGAAAATCAGGGATGCCGTAGCGCAGCATGCCTCCAATCTTCTGCATGCGCTCGAAGATCGTGACACCGTAGCCCTCCTGCGCGAGCTTGACTGCGACCACAATGCCCGCGGGCCCCGCGCCGATCACGGCGACGTTGTGTCCGTTGTAGGATTTGCGCGAGAGGACGAGCTTGTCGAGGTAGGTGTCCGAGATGTAGTGCTCGATGCTCGAGATCTGGATCGGCGCGCCGCGCCGTCCCTGAATGCAGTTGCCCTCGCACTGCGCGTCGTGGTCACAGACGAGCGAGCAGAAGACGCTCATCGGATTGTTGTCGTAGAGCATCGCGCCCGCCTCGTTGATCTTGCCGTCGAGGAAGAGGCGGATCATCTCCGGCACGTTCGTCTGCACGGGGCAGCCCTTCATGCGGCAGAGCGGCTTTTTGCACTGGAGGCAGCGGCGTGCCTCGTTGATGACGTGAACAGCCATGATGAATGGCTCCTTTCGTTATATTGTATCGCTTCTTAAAATATTGTATACACGGTGCTTATTATAGCACAATTCGATCGTCCTGTCATAGGATGTGAAAAAGAAAAGCCCATGTAAGCAAAACAGAATTACGATATAATACAGACTATTATTTCTATTAATTTACATGTGATTTTCTCGAGAAAAGGCTTGTTATTCTTTGAAATATGTGATAGGGTGAAAATATCCCATTACAGACAGATGGGGCACATTTTGGAAGAGGGGAGCAGTCATATGCAGTTTAAATCCATTCGTACAAAGTTTTTAGCATCTGTATTGCCTGTGATGCTCGTCGGTTTTTTCGTGTTCTTTGGTGTCAGCTACAAGATGGCGAGCAATATGCTCGTGGAGAATGCGAATACAATCGGCCAGGGGGTCGGCAAGCAGGCAGCACTCGAGGTACGGCGCATCTTTGAGACGAACGAGGTGCATCTCGAGATTCTGTCAGGCAATGAGGCCATTCTGCACGGAGATAATGCGGCAAAGCTGGTTGCACTGCAGGAGGTGAAGCAGCATACCGAGGTCTTCTCGAATGTAGCCTATCTTGGTCTCGATGGAATTGGACTCGATGCGGACGGCAACGAGATCGACCGTTCGGATCGCGATTATTTTAAGAAGGCTGTCCAGACGAAGAAGACCGTCGTCTCGGAGCCTGTGATCTCTGCGATCTCCGGCAAGGTTGTCACCGTCATCGGTGTTCCTGTGATAGAGAACGGCACGGTTGTAGGTGTGGTTGCGGGAACCATCGGACTCTCGCGCTTTGACGATACCCTTGCGAAGATGGCGACCTATCGGACAGGTCAGCTTGTCGTCATGGACGAGTCGGGACTTGTCATCATTCACCCGAATGAACCGGCTCAGGTGGGCAAACTCGACTTCAGCAAGGAGGTCTCGAGCGTCAAGATCTCGATGAGCCTCGTGGATGCATTTAAGTCTGTCATCGACAAGAACGAGCCCGCGCTTGCACATTATGAACGTGAGTCGGGCGAGGGCATGACGGGCACCCTAGTTCCAATTCAGCTTGATGGACGCCGCTGGGTCGTCATGTCAGAGGCCTCCGACAGTGAGATCCTTGAGGATGCACATACGCTGCTGATGGTGCTGGCGGGGCTGACCGTTGTCATCGTTCTCATCATATCGGCGCTGATTTTCTTCGTTTCGAATAATTTTGCAGCAGGCATCCAGAATGTTGTGCGCGTCTGTGACATACTCAACAGTGGCGATCTGCGCGAGACGCCGAAGACCATCACTTCGCAGGATGAGATGGGGCAGCTCTCGGATGGCTTCATCAAGATGCGTCATACGCTCAATACGCTGATCAAGCGGATTCAGTCCAATGCGGCCGAGCTCTCAACCTCGGCAGAAGCACTCACCGAGGCATCCCAGCAGTCGGCGGAGGCGTCCAACCACGTTGCCATGTCGATCACGGAGATTGCCGAGGGCGTGGAGCGTCAGTCCGATGCCTCCACCTCGGTAGCGAATGCGGCGGTCTCGATCTCGAGCCATGCTGCGGGCATGTCCAAGCAGGCGGGTGAGGTTGCAGAGGTCACGAACAAGACGGTGGAACGCGTGCAGGAGGGGCGCCGCTCCATCGACGAGGTCGTGAACTACATGGAGCAGATCAAGACGGGTTCGGAGACCGTCGATGCCGCAATCTCGGCACTCGGTAAGAGCTCCGAGGAGATCAGCCACAGCGTCGAGGTCATCGGCAGCATTGCAGAGCAGACGAACTTGCTCGCACTCAACGCGGCCATCGAGGCGGCGCGTGCGGGTGAGCACGGACGCGGCTTTGCCGTCGTTGCCGAGGAGGTCAGGAAGCTCGCCGAGGAATCGGGCGAGTTCTCGAAGAAGATCTCTGAGACCATGCAGTCCGTACAGGCGGATATGGAGCGTGCGGTCGAGGCCGGAAAGCGTGGCAACGAATATGTTGGACATGGTCTGGAATCGGTTCGTACGGCAGACGATGTGTTCCAGTCGATCGCGGAGTCGATTCAGCAGCTCGGCGACGGCGTAAAGGGCATCACCTCGGGCATTCAGCAGATGGAGAACGAGACGCAGACGGTGCGCGCGCAGATCGAGGAGATCCAGAAGGTCAGCACGGTGAATGCCGACAGTGCTCAGAATGTCTCTGCAGCGACCGAAGAGCAGTCCGCCTCCATGCAGGAGATTGCGGCGGCGACGCGGCGCCTCTCCAACCTTGCGGATGAGCTCGCAGGCGAGACGAAGAAGTTCAAGCTCTAAGATATAAACATTGACAGGGGTCACTGCACTTGCAGTGACCCCTGTCCTGTTGTATGATAGGAGCATAGATAAAGGAGGCGTTCCCATGGGAAAAGCGATGATTATTGGTGCCGGCGGCGTTGCGAGCGTTGCCGTGCATAAATGCTGTCAGAATCCGGAGGTCTTTGAGGAGATCCTCATTGCCTCGCGCACGAAGTCGAAATGCGATGCACTGAAGGCGAAGCTGGACGGCGGCAAGACGAAGATCGAGACCGCCGCCGTGGATGCGGACAACGTGCCGGAGCTCACGGCGCTCATCCGCGAATTTAAACCGGATGTCGTGCTGAACCTCGCGCTCCCGTATCAGGATCTGCACGTCATGGATGCGTGCCTTGCGGCGGGCGTGCATTACGTCGATACGGCGAACTACGAGCCGGAGGACACGGCGAAATTCGAGTACAGCTGGCAGTGGGCATATGCGGATCGCTTCCGCGAGGCGGGGCTGACGGCGCTGCTCGGCTCGGGATTCGACCCCGGCGTGACGGGCGTGTTCAGTGCGTATGCGATGAAGCACGAGTTTGACGAGATCAACTACATCGACATCCTCGACTGCAACGGCGGCGATCACGGCTATCCCTTTGCGACGAACTTCAATCCCGAGATCAACATCCGCGAGGTCTCGGCAAAGGGCAGCTACTGGGAGAACGGCGCGTGGGTCGAGACAGAGCCGATGGAGATCAAGCGCGTCTATGATTTCGCCGAGGTCGGGCAGAAGGACATGTATCTCCTGCACCACGAGGAACTCGAGTCGCTCGCGAAAAATATCAAAGGCATCAAGCGCATCCGCTTCTTTATGACGTTTGGCGAGAGCTATCTCACGCATCTGCGCTGCTTGGAGAACGTCGGCATGACCTCCATCGAGCCGATCGACTTCGAGGGGCACAAGATCATCCCTCTGCAGTTCCTGAAGGCAGTGCTGCCCGACCCCGCGAGCCTTGGCCCGCGAACGAAGGGCAAGACGAACATCGGCTGCATCTTCCGTGGGAAGAAGGATGGGAAAGAAAAGAACTACTACCTCTACAATGTCTGCGACCATGAGGCGTGCTACGCCGAGGTCGGCTCGCAGGCGGTCGCCTACACGACGGGCGTGCCCGCGATGATTGGCGCGATGATGGTGATGACGGGCAAGTGGCGGCGTCCCGGCGTGTTCAACGTCGAGGAGTTCGATCCCGATCCGTTCATGGACGCGCTGAACGTCTGGGGGCTGCCATGGCAGGAGAGCCACAGCCCCGCGTTGGTGGACTGATGGCAGTGCGTGCGGCATGGCGGACGGAGTGGGGCATAGTCCCAACGCCCTCCTATCTCGTCTATGAGGAGCTGCTCGAGAAAAATCTCAAAATCCTCGCGGAGATTGCAGAGGATACGGGCGCAAAGGTGCTCCTCGCACAGAAATGCTTCTCCATGTATCACTACTACCCGTTGATCGGGCGTTACCTCGCGGGGACGACGGCGAGCGGCATCTACGAGGCACGTCTCTCGCAGGAGGAGATGGGGGAGGAGAACCACGTCTTCAAGCCCGCCTATGAGGCGGAGGAGATCGACCAGCTCGCGGCGATCTGCGATCACATCATCTTCAACTCATTTGCCCAGTGGGAGCGATTCGGCGCGGCGGCGCGGGCGCAGGGCGCGTCCTGCGGCATCCGCATCAATCCCGAGCGCTCGACGCAGGAGCATGCAATCTACGACCCGTGCGCGCCGGGCTCGCGTCTCGGCGTCAGGATTGTGGACTTCCGCGAGGACTTGCTCGACGGAATCGACGGCCTGCACTTTCACACGCTCTGCGAGCAGGGGGCGGATGCACTCGAGGCGACGCTTGCAGCCGTCGAGGAGAAATTCGGGAAATATCTGCACGGCATGAAGTGGCTGAACTTTGGCGGCGGTCATCATATCACGCGCGCAGGATATGACATTGCGCTGCTGAAGCGGCTGATTCGCCATGTGCAGAAGACCTATGACGTGGCAGTCTATCTCGAGCCGGGCGAGGCGGTCGCTCTCAATGCGGGCTTCCTCGTCGCCGAGGTGCTCGATGTGCAGACGGATGGGAACGTCATCCTGAACACATCTGCGGCATGTCACATGCCCGATGTCATCGAGATGCCGTATCGTCCGCCGGTCATCGGCGCGGGTGAGGCAGGGGAGAAGGTGCATACGTATACGCTCGCAGGACCGACCTGCCTTGCGGGCGACACGATTGGCACGTATTCCTTCGATGCGGAGCTGCGCGTCGGCGACCGCGTCGTTTTCGGCGATATGGCGATCTATACCATGGTGAAGAACAACACATTCAACGGGATGCCACTGCCGAACATCATCGCCGTTTCGCCCAGTGGGGAATGGGAGATTGTGCACACCTTTGGCTATGATGATTTCAAGATGAGACTTTGACTTTGGAGGGGCTTTTGCACGAAGTTTTCTAGCTGCGTGCAACAGCCCCTTTCTCTTTGAATCTGTATATGTTCAGGACTTTTTGATTGGCAATCCGGTTAAATAAAAATAGTTATTAAAAAGTATAAATTTCTGTTGACAAGGAAAATCACCTGTGATATGATAAAGCCACATTAAGGACATACGCAATCGTTCGAAGTGAGAGCGGTTGGTTTACTATCAAAGGAGGATATTCAATGTCACTCATCAACAAGGAAATCAGCGATTTTAAGGTACAGGCATTCCAGAAGAAGGCGGGCGCAGCACAGGGCGAGTTCGTCGAGTACACGAAGGACAGCCTCAAGGGCAAGTGGAGCGTGTTCTTCTTCTATCCGGCGGACTTCACGTTTGTCTGCCCGACGGAGCTGGCGGATCTGCAGGAGCAGTACGGCGAGTTCCAGAAGATCGGCTGCGAGATCTTCGGTGTTTCCTGCGACACCCACTTCGTTCACAAGGCATGGCATGAGAGCTCCGACCTCGTCGGCAAGCTGACCTACCCGATGCTCGGGGATCCGACGGCGAAGCTCGCACGTGACTTCGAGGTCTACATCGAGGAGGCGGGGCTTGCCGAGCGCGGCACGTTTGTTGTGAACCCCGAGGGCAAGATCGTTTCCTATGAGGTGAGTGCGGGCAATGTCGGCCGCAACGCGCAGGAGCTTCTCCGCAAGGTGCAGGCGCTCCAGTTCGTCGCCGAGCACGGCGATGAGGTTTGCCCTGCACGTTGGAAGCCGGGCGAAAAGACGCTCAAGCCGAGCTTTGACCTCGTCGGCAAACTCTAAGAGTACGTTTGGAGCACTTCGCGAGGGATCTTGCGAAGTGCTCTTTCCTATGAGCCGCATATTCGTCGAAGTCTTTCACGAAGCGTAAACGAGGTGATTTGGTGGATAAAATATATGATGCCGTGATTGTCGGCGGCGGCCCTGCGGGGCTCTCTGCCGCCATCTATCTGGCACGTGCGAAGTGCAAGGTGCTCGTCATCGAAAAGGAGAAGGTCGGCGGACAGATCACAATCACCGCCGATGTCGTGAACTATCCCGGCACGGGCAAGGTTAGCGGCTCTGAGCTTGCGGCACAGATGGAGCAGCAGGCGCGCGGATTCGGCGCGGAGTTCGTCACGGCAGAGGTCATCGGTCTGAAGCTCGATCAGGACATCAAGGAGCTTGAGACGACGGCGGGCACGGTCGAGGCGCTGAGCGTCATCCTCGCGACGGGCGCAAACCCGCGCAAGGTGGGCTTCTACGGCGAGAAGAAGTTCCAGGGGCGCGGCGTTGCCTACTGCGCGACCTGCGATGCCGAGTTCTTCACGGGCATGGACATCTTTGTCATCGGTGGCGGGCTTGCGGCGGTGGAGGAGAGTATGTTCCTCTCGCGCTACGGCAAGTCCGTCACGATGCTCGTGCGCAGCGACAAGTTCCGCGCGCCGCAGACGGCGGTGGATGCGCTCGCGAACTATCCGAACATCAAGGTGCGCTTCAACACGGTGGTGGAGCGCGTCGGCGGCGAGACGATGATCTCCTATGCCGATTTCCGCGATGAGACGACGGGGAAGGTCGAGCACTATATGGCGAAGGACGGGGAGACATTCGGTGTCTTTGTCTTTGCCGGCTATATCCCGAATACGGGGCTGTTCCGCGAGCAGGTTGCACTGAACGAGCAGGGCTATGTCATCACGAACGAGGAGAAGGAGACGAACATCAAGGGCGTCTTTGCGGCGGGCGACGTCTGCATCAAGACCCTGCGTCAGGTTGTGACGGCAGTCTCCGACGGCGCTGTCAGTGCAGTTGCGGCGGAGCGTCATGCGGCAGCGCTGCACGATCGTCTGAACATCCCCGCTTTTGCACGCGCCGAGGTGGATGCAAAGCGCTTTGAGCAGCGTAAGGCATCCATCGAGAAGGAAGCGGCGGACGGCAATGAGACGAACTTCATCTCTGCCGAGATCCGCGAGCAGCTGGCGGCGGTCTTTGATAAATTTGAGACTTCGGTCAAGCTCGTCGGTCACTACGACGATGGCGATCTCTCGCGCGAGCTGCGCGGCTTTATGGATGAGTTCGCGGGTCTCACGGACAAGGTCAGCTATGAGGAGCGCGAGGACGCGGACGGGCAGCCCGGCATCGAGGTTCTGAGAGGGGACGGTACGCCGAGCGGCATTACGTTCCACGCCGTACCGGGCGGTCACGAGTTCAACTCGTTCATCCTTGCCCTCTACAATGTGGCAGGCCCCGGTCAGGAGCTGCGGGACGAGACGCGCGCGAAAATTGAGCAGATTTCCGCGCCCGCCGATGTCAAGGTACTCATGTCCCTGTCCTGCACGATGTGCCCCGATGTAGTCGCCGCCGTGCAGCGCATTGCCGCGGAGCGCGCGGATGTGCGCGCAGACATCTTTGACATCCGCTACTTCCCCGAGCTGAAGGAGAAGTACAGCGTGATGAGCGTCCCCTGCATGATCGTGGGGGAGGACCTCTTCTTCGGCAAGAAGAATATTGACGAGGTCGCTGACATTTTGGTCAATCGCGGCTGAGCAAGCCCACCGTCCGCGCCCCTGAGCAAGGCGCAGATGGGCGGCGGGATTTGCCCTGACGATTGAAATATGCTGTGTATTTGTGTATTGTAAAAAGGAGAGCATTATGGAACTCAAGGGATCACAGACGGAGAAGAATCTCTGGGCGGCATTTGCCGGCGAGTCGCAGGCGCACACGAAGTATCTCTACTACGCGTCGCAGGCGAAGAAGGATGGCTATGTCCAGATCTCGAACATCTTCAACGAGACGGCGGTCAACGAGAAGGCGCACGCAAAGATCTGGTTCAAGCTCGTCAGCGGCATTGGCGACACGAAAGAGAATCTCGCTGCTGCTGCTGCGGGCGAGAATGAGGAGTGGACGAGCATGTACCCCGAGTTCGCACGCGTGGCGCGCGAGGAAGGGTTTGATAAGATCGCCCGCCTCTTCGATGCCGTCGGCAAGATCGAGAAGGAGCACGATGCGCGCTATAAGCTGCTGCTGCAGAAGGTAGATGAGGGCACGGTGTTCCAGCGCGATGAGAAGATCATCTGGCAGTGCCTCAACTGCGGCTACGTCTGCGAGAGCCCGAAGGCGCCGATGAAGTGCCCCGTCTGTGAGCACCCGCAGTCCTTCTTCCAGCAGGTTGTGCAGAATTACTGAGCTGTTTGGCTGTGATAGAAAAGGAGCTGTTGCACGAAGGTTTTTGGCTTCGTACAACAGCTCCTTTGTTGTGTTACTGGCGCCCCTTCCACCGCAAGCGATCCCCCTCCCCCGTTGTGAATGGGGGAGGCTATGCATTACGGCATATTAGCTTCCCCCGTCCGAGATGGGGGCAGTGGCGAACGCAGTGAGCCGATAGGGGCGCTCTGAGAGCAGATGTTTTTGCAGGAGGATAAAATGACCCGAAGAAAATTCGATCTCTCCGCCTATCTCGTGATCGGTCCCGAGAATACGGATGGGCGCCCCGTGGCGCGCGTGATCGCAGAGGCGGTGCGTGCAGGGTTCACCTTTGTCCAGATCCGAGCAAAGGGGGCGGATGCACGCGAGGTAGTTGAACTCACGCGTGCGACGGCAGATGTGCTCGCGGCACAGGAGAAGTCGGATGCCGTGTCGCTCGTGATTAACGATCGTCTGGACTGTGTGCTCGCGGCATGGGAGCAGGGCATCAAGGTGGACGGCGTGCACGTCGGGCAGACGGATATTCCCGTCGATGTTTGCCGCAAGTATCTCGGTGCAGATGCAATTGTTGGGCTCTCAGCACGCACAACGGAGCTTCTTGCGTACGCAGCACACTGTGATACCGCGTGCATCGACTATCTCGGCGCGGGGCCGCTGCACGCGACACCGACAAAGCCCGAGGCGGGGCGTACCTCCTCGGGCGAGATTGTGACGCGCAGTCTCGATGAGCTTGCGGAACTGCACCGCATTAGCCCCGTACCCGTCGTTGTGGGGGGCGGGGTCAAGGCTGCGGATCTGCCTGCGCTCAGAGCGACGGGCGTGGAGGGGTTCTTTGTCATCAGTGCCGTTGCGGGCGCGGAGCATCCGTACAGTGCCGCAGAGGAGATGGTGCGCGTCTGGCGCAGATAGGAGATTTTTGTACTGCAGGGGCGCCCCTATCGGCTCACTGCGCTCGCCACTTCCCCCGTTGCGACGGGGGAAGCTAATATGCCGTAATCTTAAAGCCTCCCCCGTGCGGCACGGGGGAGGGGGACCGCGTAAGCGGTGGAAGGGGCACTTTGAGCGTCCGGAAATTTTTACTCATAATATTTCAGCAGACTCTGCGTGCCGCCCGCTCCGCCGCCGCGCTCCTCGATGGCGCGTGCCTCGCGGAGCACCTGCTCCAGAACGGGGAGCGTTGCACCGTATTCCTTTCCCGTCTCGGCACCGATTGCCATATCCTTGACGAAGTGCTTGATCATAAAACCGGGGGCAAAGTTGCCGTCGAGTGCCATGCGTACCATATTGCTCATCTGGAAGCTCGATGCCGCGCCGCCTGAGATGGAGGCATAGACTTTCTCGAGGTCAAGCCCTGCTGCGCGTGCATATGCGAACGCCTCGCACGCACCCGCAAGTGTGCCCGCAATAGCAATCTGATTTGCCGCCTTGGTCTTTTGTCCTGCGCCTGCGCCGCCCTCGTAGACAATGTTTTTGCCCATCGCAGCAAAAACGGGATACATTGCCTTGAATGCGTCTTCATCTCCTCCAACAAGAATATTCAGCGTGGCATTCCGTGCGCCCATGTCGCCGCCCGTAACGGGCGCATCCAGCGCGTGGATGCCGCGCTTTTTTGCTTCCGCATAGATGCGCTCGGCAAGGGCAGGGGAGGAGGTCGTCATATCGGCGGTGTATGCGCCCTCCGAGAGATTTGCGAGGATGCCGTCTGCGCCGAGGTAGATCTCCTCTACATCCTTTGGATAGCCAACGATGGTGATGACGGCATCCTGACCGCGTGCGCATCCGCCGGGGCTTTCACAGTACTTCGCGCCGCGTGCAACGAGCGCATCCGCCTTGGATTTCGTGCGGTTGTAAACGCTGAGCTCATAGCCCGCATCCATCAGATGTCCTGCCATCGCCGCGCCCATGATGCCAAGCCCGATAAAGCCGATCTTTTTCATCGTGTGTTCCTCCCTTTCATCTATCCTATAGGTTCAGTGTAGCATAAAATCCTGCAAAAAGCAGGATTTTTTTGATGAATTCCGAATTTTATAGGTATAAGAATGATACGCGATACCACGGTATATCAGGAGGGAGGATATCTTATGCGGCTCGAGTTTTTGGGCGCGGCACACGTCGTTACGGGTTCATGCTATCTGCTTCATGTGGGCGACCACAGCTATCTTGTGGACTGCGGCATGTATCAGGGGACGCGCCGTCTGCGTGAGATGAACTATGAGGACTTTCCGTTCAATCCCGCCGAGATCGAGGCAGTCTTTCTGACGCATGCACATATCGACCATTGCGGACGCATTCCGCGCCTCGTGCGCGAGGGCTTCCGCGGGAAAATCTATGCGACGCGCTCCACCTGCGATCTCGTCCGCATCATGCTGCCGGACTCGGCGCATATTCAGGAGAGCGATGCAGAACTGTTCAATCGCAAGAACGCGCGCCGCAGCGAAGCGCCCATTACGCCGCTTTATACACAGGCGGATGCATTTGCTGCGCTCGAGCTGTTCGAACCCGTTGCCTATCGTACGCCGCTGCAGGTAGATAATCTGCAGCTCACGTTCCGTGACGCGGGGCACATTCTCGGCTCCGCGATCCTCGAGATCGTAGTGGAGGAGAGCGGGCAGGAGTCAAAGCTTGTCTTCTCAGGCGATCTCGGTCAGCCGAACCAACCCATTCTGCGTGACCCCGAGGCGGTTGCGGGGGCGGATTTCCTGCTTGTCGAGTCCACGTACGGCGATCGCATTCATCGCGACTACGACAAGGAGTCGGCGTTGCTCGAGGTGATCCGCGACACGATGGATCGCGGCGGCAACGTCATCATTCCGTCATTCGCCGTCGGGCGGACGCAGACCCTGCTCTACTATTTCTACAATCTGTGGAAGGCGGGGCGTCTCGACGGGGACATCCCGATCATCATCGACAGCCCCCTCGCAATCCAAGCAACGCGCGTCTTTCTCAAGAACTATGAGGACTTTGACGAGGAGGCGATTGCGTTCTTCGGCGAGCAGGGGACGATTCCCTCGTTTCCGCAGGTGCGCATTGCCGAGACGGCGGCAGAGTCACGCGCGCTCAACTCAGCTGAGGGTTCGGCAATCATCCTCTCCGCCTCGGGCATGGCAGATGCGGGGCGTGTGCTGCACCATCTGAAGCACAACCTCTGGCGTCCCGAGTCGACCGTGCTCTTCGTCGGCTATCAGGCGGAGGGGAGCCTCGGGCGGCGACTTGTCGACGGCATCAAGCGCGTGCGCGTGCTCGGTGAGGAGATTGCGGTGAAGGCGCAGATCCAGGTGCTCGAGGGCTTCTCCGCGCACGCGGATGCAGAGCAGATTGTGGAGTGGATGCGCTCCATCACGGAGCCACGCCCTGCGAAGGTCTTCCTCGTTCACGGCGAGGGGCAGGCACAGGAGGCGCTCAAGGAACGCATTCAGGAGGAGCTCGGGCTCGAGGTCTATGCGCCCTTCCTCGGCGACATTGTGACGATACAGGGGCGGAGCGCCAACCTCATCCCGTCGAATATCCCGTCCGTCTCGGTCGAGGCGGAGATGGAGGATGTCATGCGCGACTTCGATGCGGAGTACCGTCAGCTGCGCAAGGCGGTCATCCGCACAGTCGTGCGTCAGCCGAAGCTCATGGAGCCAATCATTCGCACGATGCAGAAGGCGCGCAATTATTTCAAGAAGCTCGCCGCGCCGTATAATATTTGAGCTTCATTTAGATTCGTTAGTCAAAAATTGGATATTGCAGAACTGTGTGCCTTGCACTTGCATAGTCCTGTGAAATACGTTAAAATAGGGAAGCCTAAAAAGGCTTTCCTATTTAATATGGGTTAATTGGAGAAAATCCGTATGGTTTCATATGGATTCGGATAGGTGGTGTTATTTTGGAATCCCCATTTCGTGTCGGGGTGGATGTCGGTTCAACGACGATTAAGCTGGTTGTGCTCGGGGAGGAGCATGAGATCCTCTACAAGAACTATGCACGGCATTTTTCCGAGATCGGCAAGGCGCTGCAGGAGAATCTGGCGCAGCTGAAGGACGTGGTGGGCGAGGCGAAATTCTCGTTCGCACTCACGGGTTCGGCGGGCATGGGCATCGCGCAGCGCATCGGGCTGCCGTTCGTGCAGGAGGTCGTTGCCTGCGCCTCTGCGGTGCGCCGGCTCATTCCGGAGACGACGACGGCGGTCGAGCTTGGCGGCGAGGACGCTAAGATCACGTATTTCGGCGATGCGCCTGAGCAGCGCATGAACGGTGTCTGCGCGGGCGGTACGGGCTCGTTCATCGACCATATGGCGTCGCTCCTATCGACAGACCCCATCGGGCTGAATGCACTCGCGGAGAAGGGCAAGCGCGTCTATGCGATTGCCTCGCGCTGCGGCGTCTTTGCAAAGACGGACGTGCAGGCGCTCATGAACGACGGCGCGGCAAAGGCGGACATTGCACTCTCCGTCTTTCAGGCGGTCGTCAACCAGACCATCGGTAATCTCGCGCAGGGGCGTCCGATCGGCGGCAATGTCGCCTTCCTCGGCGGACCTCTGCACTTTCTCCCGGAACTGAAAAAACGCTTTATCGAGACATTGAAGCTCGATGACGAACACGTCGTCGATGTGGATTACGGCAATTATTTCGTCGCGGTTGGCGCGGCGCTCTCCGACGATGCCGGAGTGACCGATATGCGGGAGATGGAGACGTGCATTGCGCGCGCGGAGGAGGCTGCGGCGGCGGAGACGCGCACGGCGGACTTCACGCTGTTTAAGGATGCGGCAGACTATGCGGCATTCCGTGCGAGGCATGACCGAGACCGCGTGCAGCGCGGCAGTCTTGCGGACTATTGCGGTGCGATCTGCATCGGTATCGATGCAGGCTCGACGACAACGAAGCTCGTTGCCATCGGCACGGACAAGCAGCTGCTCCACACGTCCTACGGCAGCAATCACGGCTCACCGCTTCAGTCCGTTGTCAACGCATTGCGGGACTTCTACGCCGTCATGCCCGAGGGGGCATACATTGCAGGCGCAATGACGACGGGCTACGGCGAGGCGATTGTCAAGGCGGCGCTTCACGCGGACGGCGGCGAGGTCGAGACCTTTGCCCATCTGCGCGCGGCGCAGGAGTTCTGCCCCGATGTCAGCTTCGTACTTGACATCGGCGGGCAGGATATGAAATGCTTCTTCGTGCAGGACGGCAGCGTCGGCAATATTACGCTGAACGAGGCGTGCTCGGCGGGCTGCGGCTCCTTCATCCAGAACTTTGCCGAGGGGCTGCACATGACGCCCGCAGAGTTTGCGGGGAAGGCTGTGGATGCAAAAGCCCCCGTCGATCTCGGCACGCGCTGCACGGTCTTCATGAACTCGAAGGTCAAACAGGCGCAGAAGGAGGGGGCGGAGGTCGCCGACATCTCGGCGGGCATCGCGCTCTCGGTCGTCAAGAACGCGCTGTTCAAGGTCATGCAGCTGAAGGATGTCTCCGCGCTGGGCGACCACATTGTCGTGCAGGGTGGGACATTCTACAACGACGCCGTGCTGCGCGCGCTTGAGAACATCATCGGCAAGGACGTCATCCGTCCCGACATCGCGGGGCTCATGGGCGCATACGGCGCGGCAATCCTCGCACTCGAGGCGGGGACGGAGCGCTCGACCCTGCTCGGCGCGGACGAACTCGGCACGTTTGAGACGAAGACGAGCTCCTACCGCTGCGGCAAATGCGGGAATAAATGCCTCATCACGATGCAGCAGTTCCCGAACGGCGAGCGCTACTTCACGGGCAATCGCTGCGAGCGCGGCATCGGCGGAGAGAAGCACGAGGACGATACGCCGAATATCTACAAGTTCAAGTATCGCCGTGTGTTCAAGCACTATAAGTCGCCGGCAGAGCCAAAGCGTGGGCGCATCGGCATCCCGCGCACGCTCAATATGTACGAGGACTTTCCGTTCTGGTTCACGTTCTTTGACAAGCTCGGCTATGGGGTCGTGATCTCGGGCAAATCCTCGCCGCAGCTCTTCTACAAGGGCATGGCGACGATTCCGTCGGACTCGCTCTGCTATCCCGCGAAGCTCGCACACGGGCATATTGTCGACCTCGTCGAGAAGGGCGTCGATACGATTTTCTACCCCTGCGAGCCGCACAATATGGACGATAAGCCAGGGTCGTCAGCAAATAATTTTAACTGTCCGATTGTTGCATCCTATGCGGAGAACATCCGCATCAACATGGATATCCTGCGTGAGAAGAATATCCGCTTTATCCAGCCGTTCCTGCCGATCAACGACAGGGGGCGCATGATCGAGCGCCTCGTGGAGGAGTTCGGAAAGCCCGAGGGCATCGGAAAAAAGGAGATTACGGCTGCGGTTGATGCGGGCTATGCAGAGATCGAGCAGTATCGTCAGGACGTCCGCGACTATGGTCAGCAAATTCTCGACCGCATTGCAAAGACGGGCGAGCACGCCATCCTGCTTGCAGGTCGTCCCTATCATGTCGATCCCGAGATCAATCACGGCATCCCCGAGATGATCCAGTCCTACAAGCTGCCGATTCTCTCCGAGGATGCGGTCTATCACATCCCCGTGCAGGAGCGGCGCCTTCAGGTTGTCAACCAGTGGAGCTACCACGCGCGCCTCTATCACGCGGCGCAGTTCGTCGCCGAGCACCCGAATGTGACGATGATACAGCTGAGCTCCTTTGGCTGCGGACTCGACGCGCTCACGACGGCGGAGGTGCGCGAGATTCTCGAGTCGCACGAGCGCATCTATACGATGATAAAGCTGGACGAGGTGTCGAACCTCGGCGCGGCGCGCATCCGCCTGCGCTCCCTGATTGCCGCGCTCGCGCGCAGGGAGAATCCCGCCTATCACGAAGTGCCCACCATTGAGCGCCCGCGCTTCACCGAGGACTGTAAGAAGACGCACACGATTCTTGCGCCGCAGATGGCGCCGATTCACTTCGAGCTCTTCCGTACAACGATGCGAAAGCACGGTTATAATGTTGTCATCCCACCTATGCCGAACAAGGCGTCGATCGATCTGGGGCTGCGCTACGTGCACAACGATATGTGCTACCCCGCAATCGTCGTCATCGGTCAGCTGCTCGCAGCGCTCAAGGCGGGGATGTGCGACGCGGATCACACGAGCATCGCACTCTTTCAGACCTGCGGCGCCTGCCGTGCGACGAATTATCTCGGTGTCTTGCGCAAGGCGCTACGTGACGCGGGCTTCCCGAACGTCGCCGTCTTTGCCGTGCGCGGTCTGCCCGAGGAGACGGACAGCTTCGCATTTAACCGGGAGATGATGGTGGATGCCATCAAGGCGGCGGTCTACGGCGACCTGCTCATGAATGTGCGCAACCGTATGATGCCATACGAGCTTGTGAAGGGCGCGACACAGGCAGCATTCGATAAATGGATGACGCGCGCCAAGGAGGAACTCGAGCACGGCAGCGTGTTCAAGTTCCGCCGCATGGTGAAGGACATCGTGCGCGACTTCGACCACATCCCCATCGACGAGCAGCTGTGGAAGCCGAAGGTCGGCATCGTCGGCGAAATCCTCGTGAAGTACCATCCCGTTGCGAACAATGACATCGAGAAGGTGCTGATGGGGGAGGGGGCAGAGGTCGTCATGCCGGACTTCGTTGACTTCTTCCTCTACTCTGCATACGATCCAATTGTGCAGCACAAGCTGCTCGCGGGCTCGTACAAGGATCGCCTCTACGGGCGCATGTTCATCAAGGTCATCGAGTTCTTCCGCGCACCGATGCGCAAGGCTCTCAAGGAGAGCCGTCACTTCCGTCCGCCGCAGTCCATCGACCACACGGCGGAGCTCGCGGCTCGCCATGTCAGCCTCGGCAATATGGCAGGGGAGGGCTGGTTCCTCACGGGCGAGATGGTGAAGCTCATCGAGGAGGGCGTGCCGAACGTCGTCTGTCTGCAGCCGTTCGGCTGTCTGCCGAACCACATCACGGGCAAGGGCGTCATGCACGACCTGCGCAAGGCGTACCACGGCGCGAACATCACGGCGATCGACTGCGATGCAGGATCGAGTGAGGTCAACCAGCTGAACCGTCTGAAGCTCATGCTCGCCGTTGCAAAGGAGCGCCGCCCTGCGGGAGTGGGGGCATCCGCACCAGTGGCGGAGATGGCGCAGAGAAACTAAATATTTATTTGGGAGTTATGCTTTCGGGCGTAACTCCTTTTTTGTTACAAAAACATGTTCCGCGAACAAAAAAACGCGAAAAATTTGTTCGTAAGTATTGACCGAACACCTTTTCTGTGTTATTCTGTATCCGAACAGAGGTTTTGAGAATATATATACGGATATACGAAGTTTTTACATAGCGGAGGAGTTAAAGATGAAACGCATCGGTCTTGTTCTCAGTGTATTTGCTCTCATCTGGATGGGCGTCTCCGCCCTTCACCTGACGAATCCATATCTGCGCTCGTCTGATTTCATCGAGGTATCTGTCTCGCGCGGTGAGAACGTCTGGACAATCGCGCGTAAGTACGCGACGAAGGAGACGATGGCGGAGCAGCTCGAGGAGGCCATCATCGAGGTGAACGGCCTTACACCGGATGGTTCTGTTGCTGCGGGACGTCGTCTGCAGATTCCCGTGCTGGAACCTGCAGAGCAGCTGCAGGCGATGGCAGAGCACAAATCCCTTGACACAGCCGCCCGTGCGCCTTATAATGACGTTACCGATTAGGGTGGAAACATATAGCCTTGTCCCTATGGGATGGATTTCCTATCCCAAGGGGCGGGGCTTTTTTGTATTAGGAGGTACTGATAAAATCAGTAGATCCTATATTTTGAAGGGAGAGCGTTTATGATAAAGCTGACACTGCCGGATGGCTCCATACGCGAGGCAGAGGCAGGGACAACGCTGCTGGACGTTGTCAAGGGAATGAGCAATTCACTCGCAAAGAAGGCGCTTGCGGCAAGCCTCGACGGCAAGACCGTCGACCTGACGACACCTGTGACGCATGATGCTGCGTTTCAGGTGCTGACCTTTGAGGATGCGGGAGGACGTCATGCGCTGCGTCATACGGCATCGCATATCATGGCACAGGCGGTCAAGCGCCTCTATCCCGAAAGCAATGTGCAGCTCGCCATCGGTCCTGCCATCGAGAACGGCTTCTACTATGACTTCGATCTGGATCGCCAGCTGACGGATGCCGACCTGCGCGACATCGAAAAGGAAATGAAGAAGATCGTCAAGGAGAATCTGAAGCTCGAACGCCGTGAGATTCCGCGCAATGAGGCGATCGAATATTTCCGTGCAAAGGGCGAGAATTACAAGGTGGAGCTGATCGAAGATCTGCCCGAGGACGAGACGATCACCACCTATACGCAGGGCGAGTTCACGGATCTCTGCGCGGGGCCGCACGTCATGTCCACGGGCAAGGTCAAGGCGTTCAAGCTGCAGAGCATCGCCGGCGCATACTGGCGCGGCAGCGAGAAGAACAAGATGCTGCAGCGCATCTATGGAACTGCGTTCGATAATCAGGAGGAGCTTGATGCCTATCTCCATATGCTCGAGGAGGCAGCAAAGCGCGACCACCGCAAGCTCGGCAGGGAGCTGGATCTCTTCAGCCTGCATGAGGAGGGACCGGGCTTCCCGTTCTTTCATCCGAACGGCATGCTTCTGCGCAATGCGATTCTCGAATATTGGCGTGAGGTGCATCGCCGCTACGGCTATCAGGAGATCAGCACGCCTGTCATCCTGAGCCGCAAGCTCTGGGAGACCTCGGGGCACTGGTTCCACTATCGCGAGAATATGTATACGACCGAGATCGACGAAGAGGACTATGCAATCAAGCCGATGAACTGCCCAGGCTGCATGCTCGTCTACCGCTCGCAGCTGCACAGCTACCGCGATCTGCCGCTGCGCCTCGCCGAACTCGGGCTCGTACACCGTCACGAGCTGTCGGGAGCCCTGCACGGACTCTTCCGCGTGCGCAACTTCACCCAGGATGACGCGCATCTCTTTGTCACGCCCGATCAGATCGAGGGCGAGATTCAGCACACGATCGACCTCTTCGACGAGGTCTACCGCACGTACGGGCTCTCGTACAAAGCGGAGCTGTCGACGCGTCCCGAGGACTCGATGGGCTCGGATGAGATGTGGGAGCTTGCAACAGACGGACTGCGCAAGGCACTCGAAAACCGCGGCCTCGACTTCGTTATCAACGAGGGCGACGGCGCGTTCTACGGGCCGAAGATCGACTTCCATCTGCGCGACTCGATTGGGCGCACATGGCAGTGTGGCACGATTCAGCTTGATATGAGCCTGCCCGAGAAGTTCGACCTGACCTATGTCGGCGAGGATGGGGAGAAGCATCGCCCCGTCATGTTGCACCGCGTCGTCTACGGCTCGATCGAGCGCTTCATCGGAATCCTGATCGAGAACTATGCGGGAGCATTCCCCGTGTGGATGGCGCCCGTACAGGTGCGCATCCTGCCGATCACGGAGCGCCATGCGGCGTATGCCGAGCGCCTGCGCAAGGAGATGTTCGACCTCGGCTTCCGCGTTGAGGTGGATGACCGCAACGAGAAGACGGGCTACAAGATCCGAGAGAGCCAGGTCAAGAAGACCCCGTACACGCTCGTCGTCGGCGACCAGGAGCAGGAGAATCATACGGTTGCCCTGCGCAAGTATGGCGAGAAGGACAGCACGGTCATGTCGGTGGAGGATTTCATCGCACTCGTGCAGGAAAAAATCGCAACACGCGCGCAGGAGTATTGACAAGCATACTGCATCTGTGGTAGTATGACTTTTGTTACAAGCAGAAGCCACCGCTTCTCACCTGCGGACAGAATTGTGCGTCGGGTCGAATGAAAGATATTTCATGAGAGTTTTAGGGTGGCTTCGTGCCGCCCTTTTCTATTGCCGGATGGCGTTCTGCGTGCATCCGAACCAGGAGGTGTTCTTGCCATAAGCAGGGAATCTTTGCGAATCAATGAGGAAATCCATATCCGTGAGGTGCGTGTCACCAGCGCGGAGGGAGAACAGCTTGGCATCATGCTGACGCGCGACGCCCTTCGCATGGCGGAGGAGCAGCATCTCGACCTGGTCGAGGTTGCGCCGAAGGCAAAGCCGCCCGTCTGCCGCATCATGGACTTTGGTAAGTTCCGCTATGAGCAGCAGAAACGCGAGAAAGAAGCGAAGAAGAAGCAGAAGACCATCAGCATCAAAGAGGTCAAGCTGCGTCCGAACATCGACGAGCACGACTTCAACGTCAAGCTAAAGAATGCGCTCCGCTTCGTCGAAGAGGGCAACAAGGTCAAGGTTACGATTATGTTCCGCGGCAGAGAGCTTTCTCATCCGGAACTCGGACGTGCGGTTCTTGACCGCGTTGCCGAGCGAATGACCGAGCTTGTGACCATTGAGCGTGGCGCGAAACTGGAGGGGAAGAACATGACCATGATCCTGTCCCCGAAGGTGCAGAAGCCCGCGAAGCCGGTCAAACCCGCGAAGGAAGATAAAGGAGGAAATGGCGATGCCGAAGATTAAGACGCGCCGCGCAGCAGCAAAGCGCTTCAGCGTGACAGGGAGCGGAGAGTTCCGCCGCAACAAAGCGTACAAGAGACATATTCTGGAGAAGAAGACGCCGAAGCGCAAGCGCAACCTGCGCAAGGCTGCTCTCGCTGATACGTCGGACTACAAGCGCATCCGCAAGATGCTCCCCTACGCATAATTGGGGCAACGAACAAAATCCCCGTGTGGGTAGGAACTAGGAGGAAATGCAATGCCAAGAGTTAAAAGCGGTGTCACAGCACATCGTCGTCATAAGAAGATCCTGAAGCTGGCAAAGGGCTATCGCGGCTCGCGCAGCAAGCAGTTCAAGAAGGCAAATGAGACTGTCATGAAGGCGCTTTACTATGCGCGTCGTGACCGTCGTGCGAAGAAGGGGACGTTCCGTCGTCTCTGGATCGCCCGCATCAATGCCGCTGCCCGCGCCAATGGTATTTCGTACAGCCGCCTGATAGCAGGTCTGACGAACGCCGGCGTCGAGGTCAACCGTAAGATGCTTGCCGACCTCGCCATTGCCGATGCGGCTGCCTTCACGCAGCTCGTCAATGTGGCGAAGGAGAACCAGTAAGAAGAGGATGAGCCTGATGAATGCAACGATTCATCAGGCTCTTTTTTGCGATGAAGAACTTACAGATAATTACAAGTGCGGCGAATCCCATCATACGTCTCACATCAGCCGTCGTGCATACGCAGCGCCGCGCGGCAAAAGAGGGACTCTTTACAGTCGAGGGGCTGCGTCTCGCCGAGATGGCAGCGGTATCCGACTGGCAGATTCGTCATGCGCTCGTGACAGAGCGCGCGCTGACAGGCGAGCGCACGCGTGCACTCGTGGAGTTGCTCGTCGAACGGGGCATACCCGCTGCGCTTGTCACGGAAAATATCTTTGCAACGCTTGCCGAGACGGACAACCCGCAGGGTATTCTCCTACTTGTGGAGCGTCGTAAGACACAGAATTTGGCTGATCTGCCGCAAGGCAGAGATGGGGACGAGCCGCCGCTCTACATCGCGCTTGACCGTGTGCAGGATCCGGGCAACGTTGGGACGATCCTGCGAACGGCGGACGCTGTGGGCGTGACAGGTGTTATCCTCCTGTGCGGCTCGGCAGACATATACAGCGGCAAGGTTGTCCGCGCGACAATGGGATCGCTCTTTCACGTTCCCTTCGTCACGGGCGTGACTGCGGCGGAGCTCGCGGGCTTCGCGCAGAAGGAGGGGCTGCAGTTCCTTGTGACCTCGTGCGATGCGGGGGCGGAGACACATTTTTCCGCAGATTTTCGGCGCGGCAGCATTATTGTCTTTGGCAATGAGGCGAACGGTGTATCGGAGGAGATTCTGATTGCGTCGCAGCATATCTACATTCCGATGCGCGGCGCTGCCGAGTCCCTCAATGTATCTACGGCAGTAACTGCCGTTCTATATGAGGCGCTGCGTCAGCGACTTGCATAACAGCATATGAAAGGGGCTTGATCTACGTTCAGACCAAGCTCCTTTGTATACATTTTAATTTGGCAGCAGAGACAGCAGGCGATCCTTCGAGACGAGCCCGATGCACTCTTCAACGACTTCCCCGCCCTTGAAAAAGAGAAGGGTGGGGAGGGTCAACACACCGTATTTCTCGGTGATGTCCTGCGCATCGTCCACATTGATCTTGCAGATCTTGATCTCCGGATGTTCTGCGCCCAGCTCCTCCAAAATGGGGGTAAGCATGCGGCAGGGCGTACACCACGTCGCCCAGAAATCGACGATGACGAGCTGATCTGCCTGCAGCACCTCGGTATCAAATGTTTCACTTGTGAGTTCGATAAAGCTCATTTCCCGCATCTCCTTCGCGATAGATTACAGCGCATTTCGTCCATCATAAACAAAACACATTGATTTTTCAAGAGCTGCCGAGAAAAAACTGTGCCTCTATCTCGTTCTCGCGGATATCCCCTGTGCGCGGGGATTGTTCGGTTGCGCATCAAGGAGAAAAGGTATATAATATCGAAAATAGGGTAATTGTTTCGTAGATGAAGATCGGAATGCGTGAAAAAGAGAGGGAAGGGAATATGAGCGGAAAGAAGAGAATCGCGCTGAGCCCTGTGCTAAAACAGCACAAGTTCATCTTTGATCTGATGAAGAATACGACCTCTGATTATACGTTTATGATGGATCCTGCTGTCGGTACTTTTCTGGCGGCACCGGCATTCGTTCAGGCGTATGACCTCCCCGCAGAGACTCTGGAGAACATTGCGGACGTACTGAGTCCGCTCGTCTATATGCAGGATCGCAAGCCGCTCGCGGCGCTCTTTTCCTCATTGAACGATCTCTCGGACGGGCGGGAGCGCCAGCTCGACTTCCGCATGCGGGATGCAAAGGGCGATTATTCGTGGCTGCGGCTCAAGGGAAAGATCGGCACTTCCGTGGATGGAACGCCGAATCTCTTCGTTGGGACGATCAGCCAGCTCGCACGGCGCAACTCGGCAGACGCCGTGACGGGACTGCTCAACCGCTACCAGTTCACTGTGGATCTCGGAGTAGCGCTGCGTGAGGCACGAGAGACAGGAGGGGGCGGCGGCCTCCTCGTCATGGGGATTGACAACTTCCGCACGGTCAACGAGGCGTTCAACCACGAGATCGGCGATATCATCCTGCGCCAGATCTCGGAGCGCATTCTGCAGAATATCCCGCGCAAGCTCTCCCTCTACCGCCTTGACGGCGATGAGTTCGGACTCATCTATCCGGGTGCCGATGCGGAGATGCTGACGGAGTTCTTCATCCGCGTACAGCGCGAATTTGCTCACCCACAGGTCTACGATGGGCGTCAGTACATCGTTACCGTCTCGGCTGGTATGGTCTTCTACCCGCAGTCGGCGCGCGATCCGCTCGTCCTGCACAAATATGCACAGGCGGCACTCGATGCGGCGAAGTCGGGCGGCAAGAATCGGATCAATGAGTTCTCGAAGGAAGTATACAACCGCTGGCTGCGTTCGCTGACAATACAGGAGCAGATCCTGCAGGACGTGAAGGCGGGCTGCCGCAATTTCGAGCTCTACTTCCAGCCGCAGGTTGCCGGGGACGATCAGCACATCGTAGGTGCTGAAACTCTGCTTCGCTGGAAGAACAGCAAGGGGCGCATGGTCGCACCGATGGAGTTCATCCGCATCCTCGAAGAGACGAAGACGATTGTGCCCGTCGGCCGCTGGATCTTTGAACAGGCGCTGCGTGTCTGCAAGGAGTGGCGTCAGTGCATTCCCGATTTCCACATGAGCGTCAATATGAGCTATGAGCAGATCAAGGATCTCTCCTTCCTTGAGTTCGTGGAGGACTGTCTGCGCCGACACGATATGCCTGCAGATGCCGTTGTCTTGGAGCTTACGGAGAGTAAGATCGTCAGCGATTTGAAGTTTGTCAATGCGCAGTTCGATGCGTTCCGCAGCCACGGCATCAAGGTTGCGATGGACGACTTCGGCACGGGCTATTCTTCGCTTTCCTCGCTCAAGAATCTGAACTGCGACATTGTGAAGATCGACCGCGCCTTTGTCATGCGCATCCTTGAGAATCACTTCGATCAGAAGCTCGTGGAGTATACGGTCGATCTCTGCCACAGCATTGGCATGACGACCTGCATCGAGGGCGTGGAGAACCAGGAGGAGTACGACTGTCTCGTGAAGATCTGCAAGACGGACACGATTCAGGGCTACCTTTTCGGACGTCCCGAGCCGCAGGATGTATTTGAAAAGAAGTTTTTGGGTATGTAATGGCAAGAGTAAAGACAGAGGAAGGCCTGACCCTCCTCGGGGAGCAGCGTACGGACTACGGTTATGACTACGCGCCCGAGGCGCTTGAGACCTTTCAGAATAAGCATACGGATCACGATTACTGGGTGCGGTTCAACTGCCCCGAGTTCACGACGCTTTGCCCGATCACGGGGCAGCCGGACTATGGGACGATCTACATTTCCTATATGCCCGCAGAGCGCATGGTCGAGAGCAAATCATTGAAGCTCTACCTCGTGAGCTTCCGCAACCACGGGGATTTTCATGAAGACGTGGTGAACGTCATCATGCGCGACCTCATCCGCCTAATGGAGCCGAAATACATCGAGGTGCAGGGAAAATTCCTGCCGCGCGGCGGCATCTCGATTGATCCCTATGCGAACTACGGTCTGCCGGGCACGAAGTACGAGGAGCTGGCGTGGCAGCGTCTCTCCATGCACGACCGGGTGCCCGAGCGGGTGGATAACCGCTGATGGCGCGGCAGAAACGAATCGCCCTCATCAACGACATCACGGGATTCGGGCGTTGCTCGGTGACGGTGCAGCTCCCGCTGATCTCTGCGATGCGCGTGCAGGCATGCCCGCTGCCGACGGCGATTCTCTCGGTGCATACGGGCTTTCCGAATCACTATCTCGACGACTATACGGATCGCATGCGCCCCTATATGGAAAACTGGGCGGCGAATGAGCTTGATTTCGACGCGATCCTGACGGGCTTCCTCGGCTCAGAGGCACAGATCGACCTCGTATCGGAGTGTATTGCACGCTTCAAACAGCCGCAGACGCAGGTGATTGTCGATCCCGTGATGGGGGACAACGGAAATCTCTACTCCTCCTATACGCCCACGCTCTGCGAGAAGATGCGCCAGCTGCTCCCCTATGCGGACGTGGTGACGCCGAACCTCACGGAGGCGTGTCAGCTGCTCGGGGCTGACTATCCCGCTGACGGCATTGTGTCTGAGGATGTGCTCGCAGAGATGGCGGCGGCAATCGCGGCGATGGGGCCGCGCTCTGTTGTGATTACAGGGCTGCATGCGGGCGACTATGTGCGCACCTATCTCCATGAGAATGGTGTCGGGCGCTCCTTCGACAATCCGAAGATTGGGCGTGACCGTTCGGGGTCGGGCGATGCCTTTGCGGCAATCGTTGCAGCGGCGCTCGTGCGCGGCATTCCGCTCGAGGAGGGGGCACGGCGCGCGGCGGACTTCATCGGGCACTGCCTTGGCTATGCAGAGCAGCTCGATCTGCCGTGGAACTACGGGCTCCCGTTCGAGGAGTTTATGGGAGAGCTGACGGCACTATAAAGATTTTGCAATAAAATAAGCTGTCGCACTGCGGCAGCTTATTTATTATCTGTGTATATGTTAGGAGTATCTTATGATTGTATATGCGACACATGCGGGCGGGCGCTACCTCCCCATTGAGGAGAGTCTGCGCGAGCAGCCGGAGGGCAAGCGCGCCGTCTACGTCAATATCACGAATGACTGCAACTGCGACTGCGTCTTCTGTCTGCGCAGCATGAAAGAGATGGCGCGGGAGTCCTCCCTCTGGATCGAGCAGGATCCGTCTGTGGAGGAGATCATTGCAGAGCTTGACCGCCTGCCGTGGGAATACGTGCGTGAGGTGGTCTGCTGCGGCTTCGGCGAGCCGCTCATTCGTCTGGATACGGTACTCGCCGTTCTGCGTCATGTGAAGGAACACCATCCCGAGGTTGCGACACGCGTCAATACAAACGGGCTCGGGGAACTTGAGCACGGCTTTGAATTTGCCGACCGCTTTGCGGGGCTGCTCGATACGATCTCCATCAGTCTGAACGCCTCGAATGCGGAGCGCTATCTCGCACTCACGCGCTCGAAGTTCGGCATCTCCTCCTATGAGGCAATGCTGACCTTTGCCGAGCACTGCAAGCCCTACGTGCCGAACGTCGTGCTTACGGTGGTGGAGAAGGTCGAGAACGAGGAGGAGATTGCGCGGTGCCGTGCGATCTGCGCCGAACGCGGGCTCACCCTGCGTGTGCGCGTGTACGAGGACAGCTGATTACAAAGGCTTTGCCCCGTAGAGCGGCGTGCGCTGATCCATCGCTGCAAGGAGGCGCGGAACGGGCAGGATCCGCAGGAGCAGGAGGCATATGACAGCCTCGGGCACGAGGTAGGTCGCATTGAAGACCAGAGAGTAGAGATAGGGGGACGTATCGGGCGGCGCATACGAGCCGAAGAAGACCACGCCCGAGATATAGTGACAGAGGAACCGCGCCGTAAAGGCGAGCGCCGCGCCCAGATAGATGCGCCCCGGCACAGCGGCGGCAATCGCCAGCGCCATATAGGGCAGGGGATAGTCGAAGAGCACTTGCAGGGGATGCACGATAAAGGCGTCCTGCATGAGATTTATCATGCCGTAGACGAACCCCGCCAGACAGCCGATGCCTGCGCCATACCGATAGGTGAGGAAGAGCAGCGGCACCATCGCACCGAGTGTGACACTGCCGCCCTGCGGCATATGGAAGAGTCGCAGCTGATGGAGCACGATCGTCAGCGCCAGCATGAGCGCGACATTGATGAGCATGCTTGTCGTGAAACGGATGCGGCGCATCTGCAGATAGCCGAAGATGAAGACGAGTACCGCGAGCAGTGTGAAGAGACTGGTCGGCTGCGCCAGCAGCTCTGCCGCGTTCTTGATGAGTGTGTCCATGGATACCTCCTTGGTCGCTGTGTCATGTGTTTGCAATCCACTATAGCATACTATAAAATGCCGCCCTCTTCAATTCCGATGAACCCTTGAATCTACCGCAAAAGATAGATTTTTTCAGATAGATATGGTAAACTGAGCATTGGTATTTTTATCGAAACGACAGAGCGAATGTGCAGTAACACCGCTTTTCGTGCACATACAGGAGGACGATATGGACGATCAGATCAGAGAACTCAAGGAGCGCGCCCGCGCAGCGATTGCGGAGACGGCGAGCAGCCTCGGTGAACTCAATGATATTCGCGTGAAATTCCTTGGCAAAAAGGGCGAGATGACCGCACTCCTGCGCAGCATGAGCGCCCTCGCACAGGAGGAGCGTCCGCGCATCGGCAAGATCGTCAACGAGGCGCGTGCCGAACTCGAGGAGCTGCTTGCGGCGAAGTCCGAGGAACTGGCGAAGCGGGAACTTGCGGACAAGATTGCCGCCGAGCAGATCGACGTGACCCTGCCGGGGCGGACGGCGCCCGTGGGGCATCTACACCCGCTCACGATCACGCTGAACCGCATCAAGAAGATCTTCCTGCAGATGGGCTTTACCATCGAGGAGGGACCCGAGATCGAGAGCGACTACTTCAACTTCGAGGCGCTGAATCTGCCGAAGGATCACCCCGCGCGCGATATGCAGGACTCGTTCTACATCACGGAGGATATTCTCCTGCGTTCGCAGACCTCGCCCGTACAAGCACGAACGATGCAGAAGAGCGAGCCGAATGCGCCCATCCGCATGATCGCGCCCGGGCGCGTCTACCGTCGCGACTCCTACGATGCGACGCACTCTCCGATGTTTACGCAGGTCGAGGGACTTGTGATCGACAAGGGCATCTCCTTTGCCGACCTCAAGGGGACGCTCGAGCTCTGCCTGCATCAGCTCTTTGATGCCGATGCGAAGGTGCGTTTTCGTCCGAGCTTCTTCCCGTTCACGGAGCCGTCGACCGAGGTGGACATCTCCTGCTCCTCGTGTCATGGCGCGGGCTGCCGCGTCTGCAAGGGGACGGGCTGGCTCGAGATCCTCGGCGCTGGCATGGTACATCCTAACGTCCTGCGCATGAGCGGCTACGATCCCGCGCAGGTGTCGGGCTTTGCGTTCGGCATGGGTATCGAGCGCATTGCGATGCTCGCCTACGGCGTGGACGATCTGCGCCTGTTCTACGACAACGACGTGCGTTTCTTACATCAATTCTAAGGAGGCGGGACTATGCAGGTTTCCATCAAATGGCTGAAAGACTATGTGGATATTGACGAGACGGCGGAGGAGATTGCAGACCGCCTGACGATGGCGGGCGTGCCCGTCGAGCGCATTGTGCGCGCGGACGAGGGGCTTGAGAAGGTCATCACGGGGCGCATCGAGAAGATCGCGCCGCATCCGGACTCCGACCACCTGCTCGTCTGCCAGTTGAATATCGGCAAGGAGGAGCTGCTCCAGATCGTGACGGGCGCGTCCAATGTGCGCGAGGGGCATATCGTCCCCGTTGCAATGGTCGGTTCCGTGTTGCCCGACGGAAAGAAAATCTCGAAGGGCAAGCTGCGCGGCATTCCGTCAAACGGCATGATGTGCTCGGCGGGCGAGCTCGCGATTGAGACCGAGGGGCTTCCCGACGAGCAGGTGCACGGCATCTACATCCTGCCCGCAGATACGCCTGTGGGCATCCCTGCGGCGCAGGCACTCGGGCTGGACGATGTTGTGCTCGAGTTCGAGCTGACGGCGAACCGCGCGGACTGCTTCAGCGTCATTGGCATCGCGCGTGAGATTGCGGCGCTGACGGGCAAGGAGCTGCGCTTCCCGACGATCGAGGTGAAGGAGTCGGCGCCCGAGAGCGCCGCCAATCTCGTTCACATCGGCATAGAGGCAGAGGATCTCTGCCGCCGATTCTCCGCGCGCGTTCTGTGCGATGTGAAGATTGCGCCCGCGCCGGCGTGGATGGTGGAGCGTCTGCGCGGTGCAGGCATCCGCTCGATCAACAATGTGGTCGACGTGACGAACTTTGTCATGCTCGAACTGGGGCAGCCGCTCCATGCCTATGACTACGACGCTGTCGCAGGACACAGCCTCACGGCACGCCGTGCGCGTGCGGGGGAGAATCTGCACACGCTGGACGATTCGAGCCGTGTCGCCGTTGGGGATGAGCTTGTCATTGCCGACAGCGAAAAGCCCGCAGGGCTTGCGGGCATCATGGGGGGGCTTGAGTCCGAGATCACGGAGGGGACGACCTCGGTCATTCTCGAGGCGGCATCCTTCCACGGCCCGACGATCCGCCGCACGGCACGTCGCATCGGACTGCACTCCGAAGCCTCGGGCAGGTTCGAGCGCGGTGTCGACGAGACGGAGACCGTGCGCGCGGCGACGCGTGCGGCGCAGCTCCTCGCAGAGATGGGCGCGTGCACCGTAGCAAAGGGCGTGGTCGATGTCTACCCGAAGCGCCGTGTGCCGACCGTCCTTGAGTTCAGCGCACGCACGGTAGGGGAGCGCATCGGTGCGAATATCCCTGGCGACTGGATGGCATCTGCGCTCCGCTCGCTCGGCTTCATCGTCGAGGAGAAGGGCGTCGAGGTCTATGATGTCGCTGTGCCATCGTGGCGCGGGGATGTGACGATGATGGAGGACATCACCGAGGAGGTCGCACGCCTCTATGGCTATGACAACATCGCCTCCCGTCTCCCGATGGGCGCTGTCCAGCAGGGGAAGACGAGCGAGCGGCAGGACTTCGTCGATCTCATGCGCGAGACCTTTGCGGCGCTCGGCATGACGGAGGAGCTGTCGTTCAGCTTCACGAGTGAGAAGACCCTCGACAAGCTCGGCGTTCCCGAGGGCAGCGAACTGCGTCAGGCAATCCCCATCATGAACCCGCTTACGGACGAGTATCCGCTCATCCGCACGACGCTGCTCACGAGTGTGCTTGAGAATGCGGCACGCAACGTCGCCCGCAAGAACATGGATCTGCGGCTCTTTGACATCGCGCCCGTATTCTTTCCGAAGGCACTGCCCGTCACGGAGCTTGCAAACGAGAAACTCATGGTCGCGGGGCTGATCACGGGACGGCGGAGCCCGATTGCATGGGATACGGACAACGCACAGGTCGATTTCTACGACATGAAGGGCATCCTTGAGCGATTCCTCACGGCGATCGGCGTGCAGAAATACACCGTGGAGCGCGGCGAACACTTTGCCATGCACCCCGGCAAGACGGCGTTCTTCAAGAAGGGGCGAGACGTGATTGCAACCCTCGGTGAGATTCATCCAACCGTTGCCGCGAACTTCGGCATTGCGCAGAGCGTCTACGTCTTTGAGATGGAGGTCGACACCCTCCTGCGCTACCGCAAGAAGAAAAATGCGATTGCGTCGCTGCCGAAATACCCCGCATCGACGCGTGATCTTGCGATCCTTGTAGATGCAGACCTATCCACGGTGGAGATCGAGCGCGTCATTGCCAAGAAGGGCGGCAAGTTCTTCCGCGGCGCGACCCTCTTTGATGTCTATATGGGCAAGCAGGTTGGGAGCGGGAAAAAGAGCATGGCATTCCATCTGCATTTCCAGTCCGATGACAAGACCCTGACCGATGAGGAAGTGGATGCTTCATTTGCCGATATACTTGAGGCGGCGCAGAGCCAGCTTCATGCAGAGCTGCGCGCATAAGGGGCGGTGAGAGCCATGACAGAGGAGAAGAAGCAGCCCCAGCGGGTTGTGATCGAGATGTTTGGGCAGACCTATCAGCTCAAGACGGATGACCCCGAACGGCTCAAGCGCCTTGCGGTGGAGAGCGACCGCCGGATCAAGGAGATGTCGAAGAAGGTACGCAGCTTCGATGTGCAGCGCATTGCCGCGCTCACCGTTCTGCAGATGATGGATGAGTATGAGCAGCTGCAGCGGGACTATGACGAGCTCGTGCAGCTGCTTGAGGAGAAATAAGCACAAAAATACAGGCTGTGGTGGAAAATTCCATCGCAGCCTGTATTTTTATCGTATGTTGAAGCTTACATTTGTTGTGACCGAGACTGTTCCGCCGGTCGGATTCGGATAGCTGCCGACGGCGTATGCCGCAGCAACTGCCGCATCGTCAAGCATGCCGTGTCCCGAGGAGGAGGCGACGGAGACGCTCGTGATCGCACCGGAGGCGCTGATCGTCGTGACAATCGTCGTCGTACCCTCGAGGCGGCGCTTCATCGCCATGTAGGGGTATTCCTTGTTCGCATTGACTGCCGCCCAGAATCCGTTCGTATCGAAGGGGGCGCTGCCCGTGCCGGAGACATTGCCGTTACCCGAGCCCTGACCCGCGCCTGAGCCCGAGCCAACGCCCTGACCGTCGCCCGTGCCGTCACCGCTGCCCGTTCCGGAGCCTGTGCCGCTCCCGCCGCCGTCGCCACTGCCCGAGGCAGAGCCTGCGCTCGTGGAGGGCGGGGCAGAGGAATCAGAGGTCGAGGACGATGATGCAGGTGTTGGAAGATCCACTGCATCAGGCGTTGGGACTGCCGTCTCGGTCGGCGTGATGGGCGGTACAGTCTGCTGTACCGTCTCGACGCGCTTTGCGACCTCCTCCGCCTTGAGCGGCTCGGGGAAGAGGCTCTCACTGCTTCCGCCGCCCTCGTGTCCGCTGCCCTGACTGAAATCAGATGCCTGCAGGTCGATCTCATAGACCTGCTGCTCCTTTTCGGCGACAACGACCGCAAGCCCGATGGCGAGGAAGAGGAAGATGACGAGGTGAACAGCAGCAGAGACGATATAGGCTTTCCCCCATGAAAGGTGTTGATCCATATATCTATCCCTTCTGTTCTGCGGCTATCGAGAGCTTTTTCACCCCCGCTCCTTTGAGCATATCCATCACGGCGACCACCTGACCGTGTGCCGTGCGCTTGTCCGCCTGCAGGACGACCGCCGCATTCGGGTTCTCCTCCATGTGACGCTTCATGATTGCCGCCGACTCCGTGATGCTCACGGGATTGTTGTCAATCGTGATATGCCCTTCCTCATCAATCGTCATGATGATCGGCAGCTGCGCGGGAGCAGTCGCAGACTGTGCCTGCGGCAGCTGGACGGCGAGCGCCTTCTGCGCGACCGTCTGCAGGCTGTTCATCATGAAGAAGACGAGCAGGAAGAAGATGATGTCAATCATCGGGATAATCATGAACTCCGGCTTTTTCTTCAGTCGATGATTGCTAAAATTCATTTTGCATCCCAGCTTTCTTTCTTTGCAGTGACGATCGTTGCGCAGAGACGCTCCGTATCCGTCACAATCGTGTCGAGCTGATGGCTGAAATAGGTGTAGACGCAGAACGCAATGATTGCAACGCACAGACCCGATGCCGTCGCGACAAGAGCCTCACCGACACCGCCCGTGATCGCGGCTGCGCCACCGCCTGCATCGAGTACACTGAATGTCTGGATCATACCCGTGACCGTGCCGAGCAGACCGAGCAGCGGGGCAATGGTGACAATCGCACTCAGATAGTCGAGATAGCGGCGGAAGTTGATCGACTCCATCGACATACGGTCGGAGAATGCGCCCTTCATCGAGGTCTCCGTGCCCGCATTCTCCATGCCGCTCTCGATAATGCGGCTGATGGCGGAGGGGAACTCCTTGCAGAGTTTGCCGACTGTGTCAAAGTCCTTCTGCATGGCGGCGTGGTAGACCCCATGGAAGAACACGCGCGAACCCTTGCGGTTGATGCGGTAGTAGTAGAATCGCTCCACCGCAATCGCAAGCGTGATGAGTGAGAGGATCAGAAGGGGGTACATGACCAGTCCGCCGCTGTGAAAGAGGTGAACTGCACTTTCAAAACCTGACATATGTTTTGCTCCTTTATAATTAGAATGTCATACGCATACCGAAGCGGTAGATGCGCCCACCCATACCGAGGTATGGATCATATTGGTTGAACAGATTCGTGATGCCGGCGTAGAACGTGAGGAAGTGGTGGTAGTCCTTCTCGATCATGAGATTCCACAGACCGTAGTTCTTCTCGCGGGCAAGCTTTTCACGGGTGAAGTCATGCTGAATACCGCCTTTTACATGGGTATTGGCATCTGTTTCGTTGGGGAACAAATGATAGACCTCACCTGTTTCGGGGTTCGTGAACGTGTAATGAGGTGTCTCCGTAATTGTGTTTCCGTTTGCATCCATCAGTCGACCTGTGATAATGCGGTCGCGGATATCGAGGTAGTTCCGCGTATAGTCACCCCAGAATGTCGCGCGCCAGCCGTTCTTCGGGTCGCTGTAGGTCATTGTGAGATTCAGCATGTGGCGACCGCGTCCCTCGAGCCGCTTGCCCGTCTGACGGTCGTATGCGTCAAGGTAGGTGTAGCCCGCCTTAATGTTGAAATCGCGTGCAACCTGATGCGTAACCTCCGCCTCGATGCCCTGCGTGCGCGCCTTGGAGATATTCCGGTAGGTATAGACATCATCCGTAGCAGGCACATTGGACACCATAGATGTTTCATCAATGATATTGTCCTCAATGTACTGCCAGTTGGGCGCAGACTCTATCATGGATACAAGCGTATCATAGTCATAATATCCGTAGACGCTCGGATAGCGTACCTGTGGATCATAGTAGGTGCGGCCATAAAGGTTTTTGCTCTGCTTCTCTCCGTTATACATGATTTGCATATAGTCTTTGTAATCGTTGCGGAAGAGGGTGAGCTTTGCACTGGTCTTCTTGTCGAAGTCCTTTTCGACGGAGATGTCCATATTGAGGGCTTTTTCTGGCTTCAGTTCGGGATTGCCCTCGAACAGCCAGCCATTGCGAATCGGTGGCTTGGGATTCAGCGACGGTTCGTACATTTCCCAATCGTGGTAGAGCTCGGCAATGCCACCTGTCGCGAAGCTCGTGCCAATGTTCGTCTTAAAGCGCACATTGTTGCGTGCCTTATACGTTGCGCCGATGGACGGGGAGACGTTCACGCCGAAGTGGCTGTGATTCGTATAGCGCAGGGCAGGGATGATGAGCAGCTTCTTGCCGACCTGCCAGTCATCCATGATATAGGCGCTGTAGTAGTTCAGAGAGGTATTATAAATATTGCCGGTGTAGGAGCGCTTATTCGGATCAGACGGATCATCTGGGTTGGGGAAACTATAGGATCTCGTTTCCTGACGCGCCGTCTGTCCCGGAACACTGATTCGTGTTCCCTCACCGTATTCATCGTGATAGTCCGCCCCAACGGTCACATAGTGCTTGTCGTGCGCCATCACACCGACGGATGCCTCGAGAACGTTATCGATACGATTGAAAAAATCGAAATAGAAATGATGATAGGGGATTCCTCTGCCAAAAACACGATAAGTTACATCGGAATTATGTTCCGTTTGGTAGAGGCGCACGCGATAGTCCGCGCGGTTCGTCTGCTTCTTCCAGTCAATGCTGAAATTATTGCGCCACGCATCTTCCAGTGCCGCCATATCTATGACCCTGCCTCGCGTAAATCTGCCAAGCGTTGTATCTTTCTGCAAGTCCTCTGTCTGGCGATCTGCCGAGAGGGTGATCGTCTCATCCTTGCCAATCGTAAACTCGGCACGTGCGCTCATCGGATTGCGTTCGCCATAGTACTGCATGGATGTGCCGTCGTTGTCGTAGAGGAAGGGCGCGGTCTTGCTCCATCCATAGGAGAAGTCCATATAGGTGCCGCCGCCGAGGTCGCCTGTGGAGTAGCCGATGCTGTGGTTGTACTGATGTCCCTTCACATCGATCCACGACCCTTCGGTCGTGAGACGGACACCCTGCCGATGCGAGACCTTCGTGATGATGTTGATGACACCGCCAATGGCATCTGCACCGTAGCGTGCCGTGCCCGAGCCTCGAATGATCTCGATGTGGTCGATGTCATCGAGCCCGATGCGGTTCACCTCGTCTGTCGCGCCATAGTACTTGCTGAGACCTCCCGCCAGTCTGCGTCCGTCGACGAGGATGAGCGTGTGGCGCGGCTCGGCGCCGCGAATGCTGACGGTCTTGCGCCCCATGTTGTCCGTGCCCATCTGGACATCCTGCTCTGCCGCGAGTGCGTCCGAGAGCGTGCGTGCGCCCTTGCGATCAAGATCGGCACGGGAGATGATCGTCTTTGTCTCGGGAGCTTCCTTGAGCATCTCTTTGTCGAAGTCCACCTCCACGTGGATATCTTTGGTTGAAACGTTTGAGTTGTCGCCCCCAACCGCAGCATCCTCCGCAGCGTAGACATGCGGCGCACCGATGCATGCGAGTACGGCAGCGGTCAGAAGTGCATATCGTCCATGACGTAATTTTCCTTTGAATGACATACCTTGAAAATCCTTTCCTGTAGAGATGAAAAAATAATGAATACCATAATCATTATATGAAAAAACATATAGATGTCAAGAGTAACATTCATTATCAGGTAGATTGTCAAAAGTGCTGTTTTGACAATGCGAACTTTTTTTATTATACTGAAAGAGTTGAGAAGCATGTATTTATGGGATGCTTCGACAGTCTACTTTTAATGAAAGGGGGTGAATGTTTGTTATTCGATCGTATCTTACGTTTTTTTATTGTGCTCATCATGGCGATTGTCGGCGGAACTCTGTTTGAGTTTGCGATTCCGACGGTGAGCGGCTACTTTTCCGCGTCGTTCTGGCATGTCGAGCTGGGGGTTCTCGGACTCTCGCCGGCGGGGCTTTGCTGCATTCTCTTTGGGACATTCGTCGGCGGCATGATTGGCTATCCGCTCGCGCCATTCTTCACGGGACGCCTCAGACGTTTCTCCGTGTGGGTGGAGGGGCAGCTTGGCAAGATGCCGACGCGGGATGTGATCGCAGGGGCAATCGGACTTTTTATCGGACTCATCATTGCGCGTCTCTTGGGCGACGCGTTTTCTATGATACCGATTGTCGGCGACTACATTCCCATCGTGTTCAGCATTGTGCTCGGCTATCTCGGCGTCCACATCATGGTGCGCAAGCAGGAGGAGCTCGCGGGGGTGTTTGACTTCATCCCACGTTTCCTGCGCGATATGTCGCGTGCGCGCGAGGGGCGCGCTCCCGTGCAGAGCTCGGTGCAGCCCGCACAAGGGGATCGGCAGTACAAGCTGCTCGATACGAGCGTCATCATCGACGGGCGCATTGCGGATATCTGTGAGACGGGGTTCCTCGAGGGGACACTGCTCATTCCGGTCTTTGTGCTTGAGGAGCTGCAGCATATCGCAGACTCTCCTGACTCGCTGAAGCGCGTGCGCGGACGTCGCGGGCTCGACATCCTGCAAAAGATCCGCAAGGAGTCGCGCATGAAGGTGGAGGTCACGGAGACGGACTTTGAGGACATCGCAGAGGTTGATTCCAAGCTGCTCCAGCTCGCGCAGGAGGTCGGCGGAAAGATCATCACGAATGATTTCAACCTGAACAAGGTTGCGCAGCTGCGCGGCGTTCCTGTGCTGAACATCAACGCGCTCTCGAATGCGGTGAAGCCGGTCGCTATTCCAGGCGATCTCATGACGGTGCAGATTGTCCGCCCGGGCAAGGAGCACGGCCAGGGGCTTGCCTATCTCGACGACGGCACGATGATCGTTGTGGACGGCGGTTTCCGCTGCATGAACGAGGTCGTGTCCGTGGAGGTGACATCTGCGCTGCAGACAGCGGCAGGCCGCATGATCTTTGCGAAGCTGACGCGGTAAATCAAACACAGGGGGAATGTTGCATGGTTAGTGTGGTTTTTCCCGCGGCGGGACAGGCGCATCGGATGCAGATTGGGCTGAATAAGGTCTTTTTGACGCTTGCAGGAAAGCCCATGCTCCTGCGGACGCTGCTCACGTTTTCCAAGGTGCCCGAGGTTGGCGAGCTGATCGTTGCGGTCGGCGCTGATGAGGTGGATGCCGTGCGTGCACTGCTCGGTCGCGTGAAGGGGCTTGCCCCGTGGCGCGTGGTGGAGGGAGGCTCGGAACGGCAGTATTCGATCCGCAATGGACTTGCCCTCGTCTCAGAGGAGGCTGATGTCGTGCTCGTCCATGATGCGGCGCGCCCCCTGATTCGTCGCGAGACGATTGAGGAGCTGATCCGCGTTGTGCGCGCGGAGGGGGCGGCGATTGTCGCCGTGCCGGAGAAGAATACGATTAAGATTGCCTCGGAGGACGGCGTTGTGGTCTCGACGCCGCCGCGCAGTACACTCTGGCAGGTGCAGACGCCGCAGGGCTTCCGCAAGGAGATTCTGATCGAGGCGAACCGCCGCGCGGATGAGGATGGCTTTCTCGGGACGGACGACGCGAGCCTTGTGGAGCGCATCGGCGTGCCCGTGCATATTGTCAAGGGAGAGTACAGCAATATCAAGGTGACGACGCCCGAGGACATGGTGGTTGCGGAGGCGATTCTGCGCAATGATATGGGTGCGGGAGAACTGATGAAAACCGCCGTACACGAGGCGAAGCGCCTGCTCGGCGGCGTCGTGCGGCGGCGGAAGGGAGAGGGAGAATGACGCGGTTTGGCATCGGCTATGATGTTCATAGACTTGTCGAGGGGCGCAAGCTCATCCTCGGTGGTGTGGATGTACCGTATGAAAAGGGGTTGCTCGGGCATTCGGATGCAGATGTGCTGCTCCATGCGATCTCGGACGCGCTGCTCGGTGCGGCTGCGCTCGGGGATATCGGCAGGCATTTTCCGGATACGGATGAGCTCTTTAAGGGCGCGGACAGCGGCAAGCTCCTCGAGGAGGTGGCACGGCTCGTGCGCGCCGAGGGCTATGTGATTGGCAATGTGGATGCGTGTGTCGTGGCACAGGCGCCGAAGCTCCTGCCATATATTCCTCAGATGCGCGACAATATCGCGCGCATGCTCGGGATTGCGGCGGGGGATGTCAACGTCAAGGCGACGACGGAGGAGCGGCTCGGGTTCACGGGCAGCGGAGAAGGGATGTCTGCCTATGCCATTGCGGGCATAGAGCGCGTATAGTGAATACTTGCATACTTCACGCAAACGCCTCGTTACGCAAACGTTC
>NZ_ALKG01000089.1 GCF_000286455.1 Selenomonas sp. FOBRC6 | reverse complement strand
GGGCGGCATATTCAGCTCCAAAATTTGCCGCAGAACCACTTGGATGACCTTGCCGAAGCCAGAGGACTTGTCCGCAGCGGCGATTTTGAACTGATGTCCATGCTCTACGACAATGTGCCCGATACGCTCTCGCAGCTAATAAGAACGGCGTTCATTCCAAGACCGGGGTTCAAATTCGTGGTTGCGGATTTTAGTTCGATCGAGGCAAGGGTTATCAGCTTTATTGCCGGAGAAGATTGGCGGATCGAGGTTTTTGACCGGGGCGATGATATTTACTGCGCCAGCGCGTCTCAAATGTTTGGTGTTCCCGTGGAAAAGCACGGCGTAAATTCTCACCTTCGTCAAAAAGGTAAAATAGCAGAACTCGCCCTTGGTTACGGCGGCTCCGTTGGCGCATTAAAAGCTATGGGTGCATTAGATATGGGCTTAACCGAGGACGAACTGCAACCTTTGGTTGATATGTGGCGGGAGGCCAGCCCCAATATCACGAGACTTTGGTGGAGTATGGACGCAGCCGTCAAAAACTGCATAAAGACCAGAGCTATGACGGAAACGCATGGTATTCGTTTTGTGTATAAAAGCGGTATCATGTTTATGGTTTTGCCTTCCGGGCGGAGGCTGGCTTATGTGAAGCCGAAAATCGAGCCAAATGATTACGGTAGCGAAAGCGTCACATATTTTGGAATCAACGGGACTTCAAGAAAATGGGAGCGTTTGGAAAGTTACGGCCCCAAGTTTGTTGAAAATCTTGTTCAAGCGGCTAGCCGTGATATTTTGGCTTATACCATGAAAAATTTGTCTGACCGTTTTATCTGTGGTCATGTCCATGACGAACTGATTTTGGAGGTAGCGATGGAAACGCCTGTGGAGGAAATATGCGATATTATGGGCAAGACTCCACCTTGGATAGAAGGATTAAATCTTCGCGCCGATGGGTATGAGTGCTATTTTTATATGAAGGACTAAAAAACCGCCGCAGGAGAAAAATCCTCCTGCGGCGATTAGCCTGTTATTATATGGTGGGATTAGCGGCGTTTAATGTTCAAATACCAAAGGGAATCCAAAAGCTCCAAAAGGTCGTTGGTGATACCCTTGCCGATTTTATACAAACTGCTCGTATTCTTGCCCAGTATTTTGGCAATTTCGCTACCTTTGACCTCAGCGAGGCGAAGGGTAAACTCCGGCAGCTTGTCAGGATATTTTCTTGCAATAAGGTCGAGGACTTCCTTACTGGCTGCAAGGTAACGGTCAGACTCCCGTTGTATTCCCGCTTTAAGAGCATCAGGGAAATCATTTTCGTCGTCCTCATCCGTCGCCAACATATCCTCAAGAGACTGAGTGCTAAAATCCGGGCGATCGAATGTGTTGTAAGGGCAGCCGTCGCAGGTGTTCATAATGGTTTTGCGATTGCCCTTGCCCTGCGGCTTGCCGTGGTCGTATTCGGGATTCGCAAGTTGCGACGGGCAACGAACCGCGTGACCGCTACCGTCAGAAATAATGCAACGCTCATCACGGCTTTTCCGCTTTTGCACCACATCTTCCTCGTGCATTATGGTCTCGTACAGGTCGCGGTCACCCTCGATGACAATCGCTCTGAAAATACGCCAACCCCACTTAACTGTCGAAATAACGGCATCAGGATACTCCTGCTTAACGCTCTCGATGATTGCTTTCGTATCAGCTATCTCTTCGGGAGTCTTCTTGCCATAATTACCCGGCAATTCAATAGGGATATTGTAGTTTCCGTTTTCTTTTTCAAACTTTGTAATCAAGTCGGCTCATCCTTTCTTAGGATAGAGGCCGACTGTTCCTGTGGTCGACTAATGAACCAATCTACGCCTTCAGGAACAACGGAGAGCGACTCCAAGGTTTCAATTGGTCGGAATAATGTCGAGGTTTACCCCCGACTAAAGCGTTTCTGAGTATCAAGACATCCTTGTATTTCAGAGAGTGTCTACGGCTACTCAGATGAATCCATAAAGTTTATGAACTCATCTCGGTATCCATAGAAACGAAAACGGCCAGAATGATAATCTCGTTTAACCGAAATTCTCACTCTGGCCGTCAAGCAGCTCTGCGAATGATTATGCAACACTTGGTATATTATATTTTTCAACTTCAAACTTCTGCGGACTTACTCGTTTTAATTTAGTAACGGTGGTGTCCCTCTCTATGGTTATTTCATTACCAACGGCCACCGTTGTCGTGGTTTTTACCTTTTTGTACTCGTGCTCTACAATGCCGGTAATGTCATCCACATAACAAGCGCAACGATCCTTGATATCCTTAATTTCCCTAAGCATAGTGCTTTCCTCCCTGTTGTTAGAGTAAAATAGGCCGGGGCAGACTAATAGCCATAGTACGTAAATTCGTACCTGCTATCATCTACCCCGGCCTGTTACGCCTTCGAACTGCACGGCGGGTAAATATTTAATCTTGTCTTTCGCCCCATACGCCTCTGATGGGAACGCATCTTAAAAATTGACCGCATATGACGGCAATTCGCTCCTACAGACTTTGTCAATTATTTCATCCAAGTATGTATAGCCGACAATTGCTTTGTCCTTGCCGCTCCCTTGCACATAGGCAAGAGCGGCCTTTTTGTTAACCATAGCCAATTCGCCTTGTGGCTTCTTCTTGCCATGATGGGTATAAAGTATGCCATTCCCAATCATATGTCTCCCCCTAACTTTATATCATCGATATTTATCAGCCAGTCATCATCTTCTGTAATTTTTCCATCTACAGGAACGGTGAAAAATTTTTCCATGGTGTCGCCGTTTTGTCTTGGGAAGATAAATTCATCCACAATTTTGAGATTGTTTAAGTCGACAAAAATTAGCGATACATCGCCCTTAAATTTTTGTTCGCCGTATTCAGCAATTATGTCCTTAAAGGTATCAGCATCTAAAAGTACGTAAGAAAACCTCTGAGGAAGTTCTTCCTCCCAGAAGTAGCCAATAGTCGCATAACGAGAGAGGCGGTCAAAGAATCTGCGCCTATTCATCATCTGAGCACGACGCCTGACCATTTCCTCTGAGGTATCATCATCTCTACGCGCCATAAAATGCGCCATCGGAACAACATCTATTGCCCACAGACCATTTCCACCAAATGTATCACTCTCAAACACGATATCCGGCGTATATCCCATGGTTCTCGAAAGTCTGAATTGCCTTCTGAGAGGCACCGTAACGGTAGCTTGTACCCTACGATTCATCTCAGATATAAGAATTTCCGATACCGTACGCTCTTGAAAGCCAAAGTTATGTGGGCGAATACTTCCCGCCGGTACCATGCCGTTAGCATCCATAAGGTTTTCAAGAGCAACTCCGCTCGCCGGATCGGCATGTTCAAATATAGCCACCATTAATGCTTCCGAACTACCGCCCACTAGCTTTTTGTTGGCGATTCTCGAAAGAGTAGATGGATTTACATTGCACTCCTCAGCGAATTGCTTCATGGTTCTGTTAGGCCCCTTGGCAGCCTCAAGGTACTGTGCCAGTCGCTCTTTATCAACCGGCTTTCCGCGAGTATACTTTATTTGCATGATTCGTCCTCCGATTTGCGAAACTTTTTGCTTGTCTCACTTCTATATTTTGCATTATATATCATATGCTCTTGCGCGTCAAGCAAAATTTATGCAATCTGTGCAATTTTTTTTTTGGGGGGCACTACTATTCTATTGATGGGCATTAACAGCCTTGAGACAGTTTACAATACTGCCCATGCCATCATTTGTTTTACCTTCCCGCCATGCGGAAGAAGTTCGACAAGTCACTTACCTTAGTCTCCTCCTCAATTTTCCGGCAAATTTCCGGGTTGGATTCAAGGAACTCATGAATTCGTTGATACCATACGGTGTATTCCGAGGCGATAGACTCGTGCTCGATGGCATCATCGGCACTCTTGGCTTCGTAGAGATTTTTGGCCTCGGCGTACCATAAAATTGCATTATATGCGCGTTCTTTTGCGTGAGCGTTAAATTTCTGAAGAATTTGCCCCAACACTGCGAAGTAGTCATCTTGCGACGAAATATCCTCCAACACTTCGTCGATGGTCTTGCCCTCAATGCTAATATCCCGCTCCTTTCCTCGAAGGGCATACGACCTTGAGCCATCCTCCGCCCTTACCACCATATCGGCTATGCCAATGGTATGGGCGAGTGCGAGAGAATTGTTGCGGAAGTCCTCCAAAGCTCGAGTAATCTCCGATACATGAACTGCGGTAGGATATTTGATGGCCGCCGCCACGGTAGCAAGCCATTCATTCATGGTCACTTCGTCCGTTTCCCCGCAAATGCACGGTTGCATTATAAGTAGCTTCATGCAATTATAAAGCAAAATCGCCTTGTAGGAGTTGTCGGTGTTCACTTTACCGTTGAACCAGTCAGCTATAATATTGTTCTCTTCATCATTAACGGCCTCCATAAGAATGTTCCGTATAACGGGGGCGTCAGTCCACGGGACTACATTTTTCCCCTTGATCTTAAATTCCTGCCGGTCGCAGAGAACGAGCTTTTGCTGGAGCGTTGCATATTTCATTCTCAAAAGCCGCTCTTTGGCATCCTTGTAGTTCTCCCATCCGTACCGATTTATAATGTCCGCATAAATATCTGTCATTTTGACCATCACGGTCGCCTCCCTGTCGTTTGATGTAGTTATCTTAACACAGCCATGAAACTATAGCGAGGAAATCAAAACGCCCATTCTGATTCCGCAGACAACCGAGACAATCCGTAGATGCTCATACAAAAAGAGCGAAGGGCACTCCCTCGCTCTCTTCCTTATTAAATCTCGTGCATGAAGTCCGAGAAATCATCTATGGGCATAAACTGCGCTTTCTCTCCCAAAGCGGCGAAGTGTGCCTTGCCGCAGCGAATTTTGGCACCCTCCGTGGGGCGCAAGTCCTCCTGCAGCGTACTGCCCTTGGTCTCAAGTACAAAGTACAGCTTTTTCTCGCCGTGGTTCGTTGTAAAAAAGACCAATAACATCTCTGAAGTTCTCTGCTGCACCAAGCATAATCCACACGCTAAAGAGCCAACCATCCCCCATAATTACAATCCTGTCCAAAACTCCTATGCGGCACTTTGGCATGAATATGGCGAGGTAAAGTCTGCCATCGCCTTGAAACGGGTTATGCGGCACATACTGGACTATTACTTCCTGCAGATCAGCGGCTTCGAAGGGCACGTTCTCCGCGAACGCATCTTCAAGGACGAAACCGTATTCAACGATGCTGACGGGAACAGAGATGAAGAGCTTGTCCAATCCATCAATGCGTTATTGCAATATGTCGGCTCTGACACACAGGGATTTAATGCAGGATTCGATTATGTGGAAGATACCGAAGATATTCAAAGCCTCAAGTCTACCTTTGAGAAAGTGTTTGAGATTATGGGGCAAGATCAGCACTACCGCATGATGATGGAAACGGTGAGATCATAAAATATGCAGTGCTTGATTACACTCGATATCCCCTTCTGTGTCCAGTTTTAGTATACCACTTCAGAAGCGAGAATCCCTCACGGTGTAGTGCCTGTATTTGCCCCCTTTCATCAAGGGTAAGGTGCTTTCCCGATTTACGAACAGCTTCCGTTGTGGTAGAATGGGCGTAATCCATAGTGATTGCTCCTTTGCTGATGTTTTGTAGCGGAACCATTATAGCACGGGATGTCACTAAGGATTTTATTTTTGTTTAGCTGTTCAACTTCATTTTACAACGAACCATCTAAAATCCTTGCGAAGAAGTTGTCAACTTTATTTATACAACATCAATGCTTTCTCTTCAATAATTGCTGACATAGGAATAAAAAACTCGACCTGATATTAGGTTGATTTTAGGTTGAAATTGTTCTATAATTAGGGCGACATCAGAAAGGAGACCTCTCATGAAAAACAACCTCATCTATCTTGATTCTTATACTCTTCAACAAGATATGCGTATACGCCTTCCAAAAAGCGTTTTAGCCAATATGAATGTCGAAAAAGGAAAGACCAAATTAGACATTTTCTTCGATAAGGATAATAACGCTCTGATCCTTATACCAGAGATTATGCAGGAGGTCAACATTGAAGAAGATCAATGACACCCAAAGTATTCGGATAGAACGTATCTGGTCAATGCCAAATAAAAACACTTTTGAGACTCCGCCCATCAAGGCCCTTCTCGAAGAGGAGGTGGATCTTAGTAAGTATTGGATTGACCCCTTTGCTAACAGAAATAAAATCGCAAGCGTCACAAACGATCTTAATCTGGAATACGATACAGATTACCATTTAGATGCCCTTGATTTTTTGAAACTATTTGATGATTCATCTGTCGATGGTGTGTTGTATGATCCCCCATATTCACCAAGACAGGTGAGTGAATGCTATAACGATATGGGTTATACGGTCACATGGGACACGACCAAGGCATCGTTTTGGGGAAACCATAAGCGTGAAATATCCCGCATTGTAAAAATCGGCGGCAAAGTTATAACATTTGGTTGGAATAGCGGTGGAATTGGATACAAGTATGGCTTCGAGATTGAACGGATTTTGCTTGTTCCTCATGGAGGATGGCACAACGATACGATTTGCACTATTGAGGTAAAAACGCATGAAGGAGAATACCGCAAAAAGAGTGCTGAATCGAAAGAAGTAAAAAATGAAGGTACTATGATCACGTCTACAGATAAATTGCTGATAGAAAAACTGAAAACTCTCCCCATTGAGTATTGGGATTTCAAAGAGGACGATACAAAGGAATATACACACGGACTCCACAATTATCCAGCAATGATGGTTTGCCCGATTAGTCGCAATATAATCAGATTAGTTAAGGAGCTCCAGCCAGTCCACGCATTATTTGACCCCTTCGCCGGATCAGGAACAGTTTTAGTAGAGGGGATGCTTAGTGGTATAGAAACTGTTGCAGGAAACGATATTAATCCACTGGCGTTGCTGCTAACAAAAGTTAAAACGACTCCCATTCAGCATGACCTTCTCGTAAAAGAAACCGATTCCCTTTTGTCGCATATATCTTCCCGCAGAAGCGAATTATCGTGGGCTATAGATGCGATTGATTCCTATATCATCGATACCCTTGGTTTGGATGTCGCTGATAAGAAAGGCTGGGGGGATGAAGCTCCTAAATACTTGGAACGATTCTGTGAAGAAAAAAAGCTGGATATCAAAGTCCCAGATTTCAAAAACCTTGGATACTGGCTTCGTCCCCGTGTTGTTCTTGAGCTCTCAATTATTAAATCTGAGATTGAGAAGATTCAAGACAAGGATGTTCGTGATTTTGTCTTTATAGCCTTAAGTGAGAGTATTCGTTTTGTCTCTAACCGACGCAATGGAGAATTTAAAATGTTTCGTATGCCGGCAGCCAAAGTGCAAACGTTTAGCCCAGATACTTTTAGTGAGTTCAAAAAAATATTGATTAGAAACATCGACAAAATGCAAGACTTCTACGAGGCTCTTGAGAGAGAAAACGCACATCCTAAAGTGTCGATTTTCAGGAATGATGCCTGCACCTTAACAGACGCTCCAGATGACACCTACGATCTTATCATTACCTCCCCTCCTTATGGTGATAGCCGCACGACAGTTGCTTACGGAGAGTATAGCCGACTTTCACTACAGTGGATTAACCTTTTTGCTCTCACAGAAAAAGAGATCATGCGTGTGGACAGATCTTTAATGGGCGGAAAAAAATATAGGAATGGCTTTGAGTTTGCCTTACAGAGTCCTACCCTGAGAGAATCTTTAGATCGAATCAAAGACTCAGACATTGAACGTGCAGGAGATGTATATAGTTTCTATGTAGACCTTGATGCCTCTCTTAAGAGCGTAGCAATGAAGACACGTTCCGGAGGTTATCAGTTCTGGGTGGTTGGGAACAGAACAGTTAAAAATGAGCTTCTAAAAACGGATGTCATTATAACTGAGCTGGCTCCTCAATATGGATTAACACCAATATTTACGGTTGACAGAAATATTCCCAACAAGGTAATGCCTTCTCAGAATTCACCTACAAATGTTAGTGGAGCTACTAGTTCCACTATAACAATGGAACATATCATTATCCTTCGTAAAAATTAAAATCCGAGCTCCACTAAGGCACTTATCTTAGTGGAGCTCGAATTTTAAAGGAGCTTTTTCTTTTCGTCAAAGCATTCATCGAGTTTCTTGGAAGAAACCCTTATTGCAGTTCCGTTGTCGTGTGGCTTTCCTTTTCGCGCTCCAGAAGCATAGACACCCAGTCGAATATCTACATCTAGTTCACCAGATTTTAATCCTTCTATCATTCTCTCTGCATTAAAGTCTCCCAAGCTGTATGCTTCACTGTAATGAAAAGACTCGGATCCATCATCTTCCTTCTTCACTTCTGCTTGAACATGGTAGAGCTTTTGGGAAGGATACTTTTTATCGAAGGCTTTCTTGAGTTGCTCTTGTTCCCAGTATACATCTTCGAGGATTCCGTCTTTTGCGTGTTCTAAGTATAACCGATCGTCCTGTGCAGTCAGCTTTAAGAACGGTTCACCATCAAGAGTGTTAAAATCTCGCCCGTTTACTTGGGTGTGAAGAATATTGATATTCGGATTTAAGGCTCTTGATTCATCGGTTTGATACCCATATCGAGATCGGAGCACACGAGAATTTACCCCACGCTTTTTGGGGGCTTTTGTAAAAAGAGTGAGCTTGCTATTTGAATCTCTACGTGTAGCTTTAAGCTCAACTTCACCGAGATCCGCAGCTTGAACAGAATTTTCTACTACCCCAAGCTCATCTTCAAGTGTTTTGCCAACACCAGTATCTCCGGCTCGGTGTGACGGGATGAACCCTTTCTTTTCAACTTGCTCAATAGCTTCTTTGAATTTGTCGTCTGAAGTTAAATCACCCGTTACAAAGATTTTTCTATCTGCCATTGGCTGACTCCTCGTTGTTTTTATACGATTCTCCTGTTAATCTTAAACAGGAGCGGTTGATCGCTTTCT
>NZ_ALKG01000088.1 GCF_000286455.1 Selenomonas sp. FOBRC6 | reverse complement strand
TATCTATCTGTAGTAGGAGGAAAAAACATGATTGTTGGCGTTTCGAAGGAAATCAAGAACAATGAGTTCCGCGTCGGTATGACCCCTTCGGGTGTCGAGGCGATGCGCCGTGCTGGTCACACGGTCCTGATCGAAGAGGGTGCCGGCGTTGGCAGCGGCTTCACGGATGCCGATTACAAGGCTGTCGGTGCTGAGATCGTCTCGGACAAGAAGGCTCTGTTTGATCGTTCTGAAATGATTGTTAAGGTAAAAGAGCCTCTCGAGTCCGAGTATGACCTCTTCCATGAGGGGCAGATCCTCTTCACCTACCTCCATCTCGCAGCTGAGCCCGAACTTACACAGGCTCTCCTCAAGAAGAAGGTTGTCGGCATTGCCTATGAGACGGTTATCGGCAAGAATGGCCGCGGCCTCCCCCTCCTCGCTCCCATGAGCGAAATCGCAGGCCGTATGTCCGTCCAGATCGGCGCACAGTTCCTTGAGAGCCGTTACGGCGGCAGCGGCGTCCTCCTCGGCGGTATCGCAGGTGTCTCCGCCGGCCAGGTCGTCATCATCGGCGGCGGCAACGTCGGTACGAACGCTGCAAAGATCGCTGTCGGTCTCGGCGCACGCGTCACGGTCATCGATCTCTCGATCGAGCGTCTCCGTGAGCTCGATGATATCTTCGGCGGCCGCATCGTCACCGAGTACTCCTCGAGCTACAACATTGCTAAGTGGGTCAAAGAGGCTGACCTCCTCGTCGGCTCCGTTCTCATCCCGGGCGCTCGTACCCCGATCCTCGTCACCGAGGAAATGATCAAGACCATGAAGAAGGGCTCCGTTGTTGTCGACGTTGCAATCGACCAGGGCGGCTCCATCGAGACCTGCGATCACTGCACGACGCATGAGAACCCGACGTTCGAGAAGCACGGCGTTGTTCACTACTCCGTTGCAAACATCCCGGGCGCTGTTTCCCGTACGTCCACGCTCGGCATCACGAACGCGACGATCTCCTATGCTGTTGACATTGCGACCAAGGGCTACAAGGCTGCTCTCCAGCAGGTTCCCGGTCTCAAGTACGGTCTCAACACCATCGACGGTCACCTCACCAACGAGGCGGTCGCTAAGGCTCTGAACATTCCGTTCAAGTCCATCGATGAGTTCCTGAAGTAATTCTTTTCTCTGACTGCTGAGGGGCTGTTTCACTCCCATATGCTTTCATATGTGCCGTGAAACAGCCCCCTTTT
>NZ_ALKG01000087.1 GCF_000286455.1 Selenomonas sp. FOBRC6 | reverse complement strand
CCGAATCGTTTGCTGCCGACGCGCTCTACGCGACCAGTCTCACGAAGCTGTTTTACTTCACGTTCAATTGTCCTTTTTGCTACGTTTAGTCTTTCTGCTATTTCAGCCATTGTTATTTGGGGATTATCTATGATCAACTCCAGAATCCTATCCGCTATACCGACATCCAAACCGACATTTAAACCGCCATCATGTCGGTTTGGAGATTTTGGATGAGCAATAAGTGCACTTTGGAGTGCCTTGAAATGTACTCGAAGTCCATTTCCTCGTAATTCATAAAATGGAAGGTCTGCCCCCAGCTCCTTGCAGGCCTCGCAGATTTTTTCGATACCGCGTCCCCAATGTTCAATGTATCCAGCACGGTAGAATACGTTTGCAATATCTGGATTGTAGGGGATGGAATCATGAGGCTCCATCAGGGTCTCAACCGTCCATCCATCTGGAAGAATGCACTGATTGCTTATGATAAACGACTCATTCTCAATGCGAATCTGAACGGGAGTCCCAAACATATAACAGGTGTGGGCAATTGCGTTATATACTGCCTCACGGATGGCAGCTCTTGCATAAGGGTATGTTTCCACCCGACGATCATGTATATATGACACGTTAGCTTTCAGATACTTCAGATAAATCAGATCGATTACTTGATCTGCATTCTTTATCAACGAACTTTCAAGATCATCATGATATTGCAGATCCGCTCCATCTCCAAACTTAGCGATCTTTATATAACTACCATTTTGTACAACACTGGGGTCGTGGTAAAAGAGCAACACTGCTGATCTTTTTAGTTTGCCGTTGGATATCAGATGCAACTTGCTTAAAAGTTCTGCGTTAGAAAGATCAAGATCCTCCTGAGCCATTCGTTTGCTTCTGAGGGCTTCTCTACGGAAAATTTTGAGGCTCTCCTCGTCGAGATCATCTACTGTAATGTCTTCGACTATTACATCCTCCCAACGAACGCCTGTCTTTCGCATAATGAACTGCGATAGTGCAATTCCTGTCAGTTGCTGCTTCGTAGCTCCGCTGCGATAATGGAATTCTCCATGATAGCTGATAGGGAAAGTGCTAGGCTCTACTTTGATTTCGAGATATTCCACACCATCTTTTGTGTGTTTGTTGACATCCGCAACGATTCCAAGACCGGATTGGATTTTATTCGGAATATCCTCCAGCAGTCTTTGGATGTTCTTTACACCGACAATACTTCCGGAGTCATTCACTCCGATGTACATCGTGCCGCCCTGTGCATTGGCAAAACCACAGAGCCATTTCAGATACTCGTCCCGCCAAGACTCTTTATATTCTACATTCTGAGTTTCGGACATTCGTCATTTCCTCCAAAGTATATTGTTTCTCTCTGATCTCGTGTAGCTTGCTAATGATAAGGGAGATCGCGTCAGATGTAAGGGGAATAAAGACGCTGTTTATGGAGACATCAATCTAGTATCTCCCTTTTACTCTATATAATACAATATATTATACCATAGAATCCTCGCCCTATTAAGAAAGTAGCTATGTCCAAGGACATTATTTTACATTAAAATAAGATTAAAAACTTTACAATATACAATATCCATACTGAGAGATCTAAGAAGGACTTTAAATGTCAAAAAAAGATAAAGACAGGTGGGAAACAGAGATATGGTAGTCATCATCATTTTTTGAAAAAATTGCACAAAATTGCTTGAAATTTGCTTGTTTGTGCAATATAATGTTGATATATCAATCACACAGGTCAGAAATACCATAGGAGGTGCAAAATCATGCAAGAAGAATACACCCGTGTCAAGCCTGTGGATAAGGAGCGAATGTCCAAGTATCTCGAGGCTGCTAAGGGACCGGGGCGGACGATGAAGCAATTTGCAGAGGAATGCGGTGTAAACCCATCTACATTTTCACGCATAGTAAATAAAAAGCTTGGAGGTGCCAGTACCGAGACTGTTATTCGCTCGATCTTTGAGCATAGAGATCGCACAAGTGGAATCACGCTTGAAATGCTTATGGATGCAAACGGTTTTGCTTCAGCAGAGGAGGTGCGGCTGTTTGCCGAAAAATGTACTGGTGCAATTACAGAACTTACGAGCATGGCTCATAAAGTCTTGGAACATGACCCTAATAAAATTGAACAATTTGAAGACATGCTTATACGCAAACAGACAGCATCAAGAAGTGTCATGAAGGAGCTGATGCGAAGAGCTCCTGATACTATTTTTTCGCCTCTACATCGTGTCAGAGTTTCAAAAACAAGGGTGATTTCTCTACAATTTTTGTATAGAAATGAAATCATTGGGGGCAATGGGCAATGGGGATTTGAGTTTTTGCAGACGTCATCCTCTGAGCGTATTATTCGTCGCTTTGGGGTAAATACAGATGATGCTGATAGTGATGAAATAGTTAAGCAACGAAGAAAATTTGAAAATGGGCGGCGCTTCTATGAAAACTTTACGCGTCGTTATGCAGCACTTACTTACTTCAAATCCGATGAAGTACCACAGAGAATATCTTATGTCGTTGATAATTCAGAGGCTTATGAAGACATTTTAGAGGACTTTGGTGAGCAGAAATTTCAAGGCTATGTTTCGTTACTTCTTGTGGATTTAAAGGAAGAAAAGGTAACCAATGAATTTGTCTTCCCACGTCAAGATGGAGGGAGTACAGAAAAATTTTTTTCTGCTCCATTTCCTTCGGATTTAGATGATGACGTGAACAATTTAGTGGATATTGATGAGATTCCATTTTAAGTAAAAGGAGTGGTAGTGTGCTTCAAAAAGGCAGTAAAATTCAAGTATCAGAGAGCGAGGCAATGGAACGGCTCAAATGTCCCGTTTGTGGGAAAAGAGCAGCAGACATCGATGCCAATGGTAATGTGAATTTGGCCCTCAAGTGCCCCAACTGTCATAATATCGTGAAACTCAACTATTCAGGACAACGTACATTATCGAGGCGACGGGTAGTCTGAACATAACACCAACATACCGAGCAATGGAGCCGCTATGAGCTACCGAATGGCCGGATGATGGTAAAGCGAGAGCTTTATCGTCATCCGGCCTTTTTGTGTTCATGGAAATATTTCTAAAAAGTTCGGACACCACGACTAAATGTGTCCAGTGGGATATTAAGAGGAAGATCTTCCTCTGCTGAAAATATCCAAAATAGTTTCTTCAGAAGTGGTGACCAAAACGGCTCGAACTGTCCGCTTTCTGTTGAGGGGAGTAACTTCTTCGGTAAGTAGTGAGAGGAGATGATGAAAACAAGAAAATCAAGTTTCCCTAGGTAAGTCAATCTGTTGTCCAAGATGGCCATAGGACGGCGGGATGCGAATAGGGGTTCTGACAGCATACGAGCTTGTCAGTATCTCTATGCTCCCACCGTGCTTCTTTATGCCCATTTTTGGAGTGAAGCCCGTGTGTAGTTTTGCATCCTGCCGTTCGGCAAGAACGAAAGGAACGCAAAACTATGAAAATCCAGCTTAACGGTATCATCAAAGACTACTCCGCGCAGGAGGTCAAGGAACTCCTGCAGCAGGGACATCGTTTTCAGCACAGTAAGAAGCTGGGCGTGTATGTCCCCGTCCCGATTCAGATCCACGAAAACGGAAGAATCCGGGATACGGGCATGGATGAACTCGTCCGGCGGAAGACTGCCGGAGAAAAGTTCTTCAAGGCGTCGGGGCGGGCAATTTATGCACCTGTCGATGCTAATCAATACTCCGTCGTCATGCGCCCAATCTGGCGGGAGGATAAGCGGGAAAAGCGTGAGCAACACTGTATCTATGAAGGAAAGCCCTGCTGCGCCAACCGCAGCTGTGATGGATGCTCACATCCCGTGTATCGGACAATCTCTTTAGAACGTGCGGTGGAGGTCAATGACCCGGCACTTCCCGTCCATGAGGATGTCGCCGACACCACAGTCCGCGAGGAGCGTAATCGCAGGCTGTACGAGGCTCTCGCCAAACTCGATCCCATCGACCATGAAATTCTTATCCGCAGGGCGGCGGGACAGTCTGAACGCGAGATTGCTGGTGCTGTCGGCTTCAAATCCAAAGAAAGTGTTCGTAAGCGTATGAAGAAATTCATGCCCAGACTGCAAGAGCAGATTGAGGATATTTTGTAAAATCTGGTGACCAGACTGCGGGCAGGTGTCCTCTTCTTTATAGGAAGGTGAAGATGCCCGCAGTTAATCGAAAGGAAGTGATACCTATGCGGGAACAGAATGAAGTCACAGCAGAGCTTGTGGCGACATTGCGCCGGCTCGTCGATGTCCTTGAGGAAATCGTACAGAGTTCTCAAGGCGAGGAGCAACCGAAGGTCTCGGAATCGGAGGAAGCCTCACCAACACTTGAGGAGGTACGCGCCGTACTTGCGAAACTCTCTGTCGAAGGACACAGTGCCGCAGTCAAGTCACTGATTGCCAAATACGGTGCGGCAAAACTCAGCGAGCTTGCGCCGGAACATTATGTGGCACTCCTGAAGGAGGCTGAGCGCATTGGCACGTAAACACGCCATCCTCTCC